>PNJM01000085.1 GCA_013821865.1 Rhodocyclaceae bacterium | reverse complement strand
GGGCTTCGCCCGCCGTGCCCTCGACGAAGCGCTGCGGCACGCGCGGGAGCGGAAGATGTTCGGCCGGCATCTCGCCGATTTCCAGATGACCCAGGCGAAGCTCGCCGACATGGCCACCGCCATCGACGCCTCGGCATTGCTTGTCTATCGCGCCGCCTGGCGGCGCGATCGCGGCGACAGCGTCACGCGCGAGGCCGCCATGGCCAAGATGTTCGCCACCGAATCTGCCCAGCAGGTGATCGACGCCGCGGTGCAGATGTTCGGCGGGCGCGGCGTGACGCGCGGCGAGACGGTCGAGCGGCTCTACCGCGAGATCCGGGCGCTGCGCATCTACGAAGGCGCGACCGAGGTGCAGAAGCTGATCATCGCCAAGGAAATGCTCAAGAGCTAGCACGATGCCCTACACCGCCCACATCGACACTTTCGCCAGGAACAACCTGCCGCCGCGCAGCCAGTGGCCGGAACTGATCTTCGAGCTGCCGGAACTGCGCTACCCGGAGCGGCTCAACTGCGCCGTCGAGCTGCTCGACAGGATGGTCGCCGCCGGCCACGGCGGACGCATCGCCCTGCGCACCGCGGACGGCGCCTGCACCTACCTGCAACTCATGGTGCGCGCCAACCGGATCGCCCGCGTGCTGCGCGAGGACCTGAAGCTGGTGCCCGGCAATCGCGTACTGCTGCGCGGGCCGAACAACCCGATGATGGCCGCCTGCTGGTTCGCCGTGATCAAGGCCGGCTGCATCGCCGTCGCCACCATGCCGCTGCTGCGCGCGAAGGAACTGAAGCAGATCATCGACAAGGCAGAGATCGGCGCTGCCCTGTGCGACGTGCGGCTGATGGAGGAACTCGAACTCGCCCGCGGCCAATGCCCGAACCTGAAACAGGCGCTCTGCTTCAACGACGGCGGCCCCGGCTCGCTGGAGGCGCTGCTCGAAGCCAAGCCGGCCGAGTTCGGCAACACGGACACCGCGGCCGGGGATGTGGCGCTGATCGCCTTCACCTCGGGCACCACCGGCCAGCCGAAAGGCACCATGCACTTCCACCGCGACGTGATGGCCATGTGCGACTGCTTCCCGCGCTCCATCCTCAAGCCGGGGCCGGACGACATCTTCTGCGGCACGCCGCCGCTGGCCTTCACCTTCGGCCTCGGCGGCATGCTCTGCTTTCCGCTACGCTACGGCGCCTCCACCGTGCTGGTGGAGAGGCTGATGCCCGATACGCTGCTCCAGACCATCGAGGACTTCAAGGCTTCGATCTGTTTCACCGCCCCCACCTTCTGGCGGCAGATGGCGGCGCTGGCGAAAGACCACGATCTCTCCAGCCTGAAGAAGTGCGTCTCCGCCGGCGAGGCCCTGCCCGATGCCACACGGCAGCTGTGGAAGCAGGCCACCGGCATCGAGATCATCGACGGCATCGGCGCCACCGAGATGATCCATATCTTCATCTCCCACGCGCCGGAGAAGGTGCGGCGCGGCGCCACCGGCTACGCCATCCCCGGCTATCGCGCCTGTATCGTCGATGATGCGGGCAATCCGCTGCCACCGGGCAATGTCGGGCGGCTGGCGGTGAAAGGGCCGACCGGGTGCCGCTACCTGGCCGACGAGCGGCAGAAGAACTACGTGCAGAACGGCTGGAACCTCACCGGCGACGCCTACCGCATGGACGGGGACGGCTATTTTTTCTACCAGGCGCGCACCGACGACATGATCATCTCGGCCGGCTACAACATCGCCGGGCCGGAGGTGGAGGATGCCCTGCTCAACCATCCGGCGGTAGCCGAATGCGGCGTGGTCGGCGTGCCGGACAAGGAGCGCGGCCAGATCGTCAAGGCTTTCGTCGTGCTCAAGTCCGGCATCGCCGCTTCAGCCGCGCTGGCGAGGGATCTGCAGGACTTCGTCAAGAACAGCATCGCGCCGTACAAGTACCCGCGGGCGATCGATTTCGTCACCCAACTGCCGCGCACGGAAACCGGCAAGCTGCAGCGCTTCAGGCTGCGTGAAAGGAAACAGGGCGCTCCATGACTTCCCGCATCATCGGCAACACCTTCTACAGCGACCAGCTGGTGCGCTTCTCCCATTGCGACCCGGCAGGCATCGTCTTCTACCCGCAGTACTTCATCATGTTCAACGGCCTGGTGGAGGACTGGTTCAATCAGGGCCTGGGCTTGAACTATGCCCGCTACATCACGGAGCATCGGCTCGGCTTTCCCATCGTCAGCCTGTCGTGCGATTTCGTCGCACCGTCGAAGATCGGCGAAATGATCACCCTCGGACTGAAACTCGAGCACTTGGGCAGGAGTTCGCTGAAACTGGCCATGGATTGCGCCTACCAGGGCGAACAGCGGCTGCGGACAAACATGGTCCTCGTCACCATGAATCTGGATGAAGGGCGCGCGGTGCAGACCCCGGATGATCTGCGCGTGCTGATGACAGGATTCATGGAAGGCAGGCTGGACATCAATCGGTACGAGAGGCACGCATGACCCAGATCCTTCACCCGTCCGGCTGGCGCCAGCCCAGCGGCTACGCCCACGGTATTGCCGCACGCGGCCGCATGGTCGTCACCGCCGGCCACGTAGGCTGGGACGAGAACTGCCACTTCCACAGTTCGAAGCTGCCCGACCAGGTGCGCCAGGCGCTGCGGAATGTCGTTGCCGTGGTGGCCGAGGCAGGCGGCCGGCCGGAGCATATCGTGCGCCTCACCTGGTACATCACCGACAAGAACGAGTACATGACGCAACTGAAGGAGATCGGCCGCGTCTACCGCGAAGTGATGGGCGGCCATTACCCGGCCATGGCCGTGGTGCAGGTGGCCGGACTGCTCGAAGTGGCGGCCAAGGTGGAAATCGAAGCGACCGCCGTGATTCCGGACTGAGGCCGGCGGCACCGAGGAGACTGTTGATGGAATTCCTGCAACCGCCCGGCTGGGTTCGACCCAAGGGCTATTCCAACGGAGTTGCCGGTTCCGGCCGCATGGTATTCGTAGCCGGGCAGGTCGGCTGGGATCAAAACGAACGCTTTCAAACCGACGACCTGGTGGGGCAGGTGCGCCAGTCGCTTGGCAATATCGTCGCCATACTCGCCCAGGCGGGAGCCCGGCCCGAGCACATCGTGCGCATGAACTGGTATCTCGCCGACCGGGAAGAGTACAACGCCCGCCTCGACGAGATCGGCGAGGCGTACCGCGAGATCATCGGCCTGCATTTCCCCGCCATGACCGCCCTGCAGATCGCCGGCTTCGTCGAGCGCGGCGCGAAAATCGAGATCGAGGCGACGGCGATGGTGCCGGACTGAGCGCGCCCGCATGCTGTCTCTTCATGAAGTGATGCATCGCAATGCCCTCACCTGCCTGCTGCTCTACTGCCGCCCCGGCTTCGAAAAGGAATGCGCGACGGAAATCATGGAGCGGGCGGCGGAGCTCGGCGTTTCCGGCTACGCCAAGGCCAAGCCGGACAGCGCCTATGTCGTCTTCGCGCCGCACGACGCCGGCGGGATGTCCGCGCTCGCCGACGGCCTGCGACTCGACCGCCTGGTCTTCGCCCGCCAGCTGATCTGCTCCTCGGGTCTCGTCAGCGGCCTGCCGGTGGCCCACCGCACCGTGCCGCTGCTGGAAGCGGCACGCGCACTCGGCACACGCTTCGGCGCGCTTCTGCTGGAAACCGCCGACACCAACGAAGCCAAGGAAACGCTGGCGTTCTGCCGCAAGTTCGAACCGCACATGCGCCGGACTCTCGAAGAGGCCGGCCTGCTCGGCGAAGGCATGGCCGAAGCGCCGCGCCTGCATCTCTTCTTCCTCGGTTCCGCCGCGGCTTATGTCGGCCTGTCTTTCCCGTGCAACTCTTCGCCCTGGCCGATGGGCATCCCGCGCCTGAAAATGCCGCGCGAAGCGCCCAGTCGTTCGACGCTGAAGCTGGTGGAAGCCATGTTCACCCTGCTCGACGACGAGGAGCGCGAGGAACGCCTGAAGCCGGGCATGAAAGCAGTGGATCTGGGCGCCGCGCCGGGCGGGTGGAGCTGGCAGCTGGCGCAGCGGGGCCTGCTCGTCACCGCCGTCGACAACGGCACCCTCGACAAGCAGCTCCTCGCCAGCGGCATGGTCGAACATCTGCACGAGGACGGGTTTCACTTCCGGCCGGGGAAGCCGGTGGACTGGATGGTCTGCGACATGGTGGAAAGCCCCTCGCGCATCGCCGCGCTGGTGGCCGAGTGGGTCGCCACGGGCCTGTGCCGCGACTGCATCTTCAACCTCAAGCTGCCCATGAAGAAGCGCCACGAAGAGGTCGAGCGTTGCCGCGCCATCATCGAGCAGCGGATCGAGCAGGAAGACCTGCGATTCGAGTTGCGGCTCAAGCAGCTCTACCACGACCGCGAGGAGGTCACCGGCTATCTGCATGCGGAAAAACAAAACCACCCGCGTCGTCGGGGTGTATAATTCTTCCCAGGTTTGTCCCCGCTCCTCCGGTTGGCGCATGCAGACCCGCCCGGTCGATCCCGACCAAGCTTCAACAATTCTTTCGCTGCCTGAACCGGTACGCTGAGCAATCAGCGCAGGCCGAATCAGGAGTGAGTCATGACCTACCCCCCGCCCCCCTTCCCGTGGAAGGGGGTGACACAAGTTCAGCCGCTGAAGCGGCTTCCGGTTGTTGACGCGCTGCCTCCTCGGGGCGGCCCAGCGGAGGCAGCATGACATTCGAAGAACTCGGGCTGCTGCCCGAACTGCTCAAGGCCGTGCGTGACGCCGGCTACACCGAGCCCACCCCCATCCAGGCCCAGGCCATTCCCGTCGTCCTCGCCGGCAAGGACGTCATGGGCGGCGCCCAGACCGGCACCGGCAAGACCGCCGGTTTCGTCCTGCCGCTGCTGCAGCGGCTTGCCCGCCACGCCAGCACCAGCCCCTCGCCCGCCCGTCATCCGGTGCGCGCGCTCATCCTCACGCCGACGCGCGAGTTGGCCATGCAGGTGCACGAGAGCGTGCAGACCTACGGCAAGCACGTTCCGCTGCGCGACCTGGTCGTCTATGGCGGCGTGGATATCAAGCCGCAGACCGAGGCGCTGCGCAAGGGCGTCGAGATCGTCGTCGCCACGCCGGGGCGGCTCCTCGACCACGTGCAGCAGAAGAGCGTCAACTTCAACAGCGTCGAAGTGCTGGTGCTCGACGAAGCCGACCGCATGCTCGACATGGGCTTCATCCCGGACATCAAGCGCATCCTGGCGATGCTGCCGAAGGAGCGGCAGAGCCTGCTCTTCTCCGCCACCTTCTCCGAGGAAATCAAGAGGCTCGCCGATGCCATGCTGAAGGAGCCGGTGCTGATCGAAGTGGCGCGCCGCAACGCCGTCACCGAGACGGTGACGCACCGCATGCACCCGGTGGCGCAGGATCTCAAGCGGCAGCTGCTCGCGCACATGCTGAAGACCAGCAGCCTGAAACAGGTGCTGGTCTTCGTCGGCACCAAGTTCGGCGCCAGCCGCCTGGCCCACTATCTGGAAAAACAGGGCATCGAAGCCACGGCGATCCACGGCGACAAGAGCCAGCAGCAGCGCACCGAAGCGCTGGAGGCCTTCAAGGCTGGCCGTGCACGCGTGCTGGTGGCCACCGACGTTGCCGCGCGCGGCCTCGACATCGACGACCTGCCGCACGTCATCAACTACGAACTGCCGCACGTGCCGGAGGACTACATTCACCGCATCGGCCGCACCGGCCGCGCCGGCAAGGAAGGCGATGCCACCTCGCTGGTCTGCGCCGAAGAACGCGGCAAGCTGGCCGAGATCGAGAAGCTGATCAAGCGCTCGATCGAACAGGTCATCGTGCCCGGCTTCGAACCGGGGTCGGAATTCTCCGGGCCGGTGGAAAAGAGCCGGCGCAGCCCGCGCAGCGCCAAGGCCCCGGAGCGGGAAGAAAAGCGCGAGCCGAAGCGCGAAGGACAGCGTGAAGGTCGGCGCGAATCGCAGCGGGGCGAGCCGCGGCGCGAGTCCCGCGCGCCGGTGCGTCCGGCGCAACCCAAGCTGCCCAAGCTGGATTTCGATCCGAGCAAGCCCTACGAATCGAAGACGCCACCTGCCGCCTCCGCGGCATCCGCCGAACCGAAGCGGCACAGCCACAGGAAGTCGACGCGCCCGGTCGCCGCGTTGCTGGGCGGAGTTCCGCCCAAGCCGGATGACATCTGAGCCGACTGACGATATTTCCAAGCAAACGCTCGATCACTACGAGCGCAGCGCGCTGCTGTTCTGGTCGGGCACGCGCGATCACGATGTCAGCCAGAACATCGCCGCCATGCTGCGCCACGTGCGCGGCACGCCGCCCTTCCACATCCTCGATTTCGGCTGCGGCCCCGGCCGCGACCTGAAGGCCCTGCGCGAGCTGGGCCACGAGGCCGTCGGCCTCGACGGCTGCCGCGCCTTCGCCGGCATGGCCCGGGAACATTCCGGCTGCGCGGTGCTGCAGCAGGATTTTCTCGACCTCTCCCTGCCCGCGGCGTCGTTCGACGGCGTCTTCGCCAATGCTTCCCTCTTCCACGTTCCCACCCGAGACATCAAGCGCGTCATCGCCGAATTGCATGCCTGCCTCAAGCCGGAAGGCGTGCTGTTCTGCTCCAACCCGCGCGGCAACGACCAGGAAGGCTGGGACGGCGGCCGCTACGGCGTGTGGTACCGCGAAGACAGCTGGCGCGGCATAATGAGCAGCGCCGGATTCATCGAACTTGAACACTACTACCGGCCCGCGGGCCTGCCGCGAGAAAAACAAACCTGGTTCGCCACCGTATGGCGCAAAACCACCCACAACGGAGACTGGAAATGAAATTGGTACGTTACGGCCGCAACGGCCATGAGAAGCCGGGGCTGATCGACGCCGAGGGCCGTCTGCGCGACCTCTCGGGCACTCTTCACGACATCGACCAGGGCACGCTCTCGCCGCAAGGACTGCGCACCCTAGCACGCATCCGCCCCGAATCGCTGCCGCTGGTACGGGGCAAGCCACGTCTCGGTGTGCCCTTCACCGGCATCGGCAAGTTCGTCGGCGTCGGCCTCAACTACCGCGACCACGCGAAAGAGGCCGGCATGCCCATCCCCGCCGAGCCCATCCTTTTCATGAAGGCCACCACCTGCATCAGCGGGCCGTCGGATCCCATCGTGCTGCCCAGGGGATCGGTGAAGTCAGACTGGGAGGTCGAGCTCGGCATCGTCATTGGCTCTGCTGCGCGCTATGTGCCAGTGGAGAAAGCCCTCAACTTCGTCGCCGGCTACTGCGTGGTGAACGACGTCTCGGAGCGCGAGTACCAGCTCGAGCGGGGCACACAGTGGGACAAGGGCAAGGGCTGCGACACCTTCGGTCCCATCGGCCCATGGCTGGTCACGCGCGACGAAGTGAAGGATCCGCAGGCCTTGCAACTGTGGCTGGAGCTGAACGGCCAGCGCGTACAAAACGGCAGCACCGGCACCATGATCTTCGGCTGCGCCGAACTGGTGAGCTACATCAGCCGCTTCATGACCCTGCTGCCTGGCGACGTCATCACCACCGGCACGCCGCCCGGCGTGGGCACGGGCATGAAGCCGCCGCGCTACCTGAAGGCGGGCGACACGCTGCGCCTGGGCATCGACGGTCTGGGCGTGCAGGAGCAGCGCGTCATCCGCCGGGACGATTAAATCGTCCAGCTTGAACAAGCGCCGAACCATCTTGCAGTCTTCCGATCCCGCCCGGAATTCCCGGCACACCAAGGGCCGGTTTCCGTAGACGCTGCATTTCACCTCACTCCCGATCACCCCTTCGAGCGCAGCGCAGCGATTTCCATGGGACTGCATGCGCCTGTTGTCGAAGTCGATCAGATCCTCCGGGATGCCTTCGCCGTCGCGATCGCCGATCAGCACCGGCCAGGAGGCCGAGTGCGCGCAGCATCCGCCGCAGGTAACGCAATCAAAGGACAGAATGTTCTCCGGATTCGGGTTTGAGCCAGGCCAATGCCCCAGGCCGGCAATCAGGCCACCAGCGCCCCCAGCACCTCGTCCAGCATCTTGCGCGCGTCGCCGAACAGCATGCGGTTGTTCTCCTTGTAGAAGAGCGGGTTGTCGACGCCGGCATAGCCCGAGGCCATGCTGCGCTTCATGACGATGGAGGTCTTCGCCTTCCACACCTCCAGCACCGGCATGCCGGCGATGGGGCTGGTCGGGTCTTCCTGCGCCGCCGGGTTCACGATGTCATTGGCGCCGATGACCATGGCGACGTCGGTGTCCGGGAAGTCGGCGTTGATCTCGTCCATCTCCATCACGATGTCGTAGGGCACCTTGGCTTCCGCCAGCAGCACGTTCATGTGGCCGGGCATGCGGCCGGCCACCGGGTGGATGCCGAAGCGCACGTTGATGCCCTTCTCGCGCAGGTGGCGGGTGATCTCGTACACGGTGTGCTGGGCCTGCGCCACCGCCATGCCGTAGCCCGGCACGATGATGACGTTCCTGGCCTCGCGCAGCAGTTCGGCGGTCTCCGCCGCGCTGATCGGCACGACTTCGCCGGCCGGTTGCGCGTCACCGCCGGCCGCCGGCGCGCCGCCGCCAGTGCCGAAGCCGCCGGCGATGACGCTGATGAAGTTGCGGTTCATGGCGCGGCACATGATGTAGGAGAGGATGGCGCCGGAAGAGCCGACCAGCGCGCCGGTGACGATGAGCAGGTCGTTCGACAGCATGAAGCCGGTGGCCGCCGCCGCCCAGCCGGAGTAGCTGTTCAGCATCGACACCACCACCGGCATGTCGGCGCCGCCGATGGCCATCACCATGTGCACGCCGAAGGCGAGCGAGATCAGCGTCATGACGACGAGCGGCAGCAGGCCGGCCTCGACGCTGGGCGCCTGCAGGAAGGCGCGGCCGTACCAGATCACCACCAGCAGGCCGGCCAGGTTGAGCCAATGGCGGGCGGGCAGCAGCAGCGGCTTGCCGCCGATCTTGCCGGAGAGCTTGCCGAAGGCGATCACCGAGCCGGAGAAGGTCACCGCGCCGATGAGGATGCCGACGTAGATTTCGATCTCGTGGATGGCCTTCTCGGCGCCGCTGAAGGCGATCGAGGTATCGACATAGCTGGCGAAGCCGACCAGGCAGGCGGCGAGGCCTACCAGGCTGTGCATGATCGCCACCAGCTCGGGCATCTGCGTCATCTGCACGGCGCGCG
>PNJM01000084.1 GCA_013821865.1 Rhodocyclaceae bacterium | reverse complement strand
TGGTCTCGACGTAATACGAGCCGCCGAGCGGGTCCACCGTTTCGGTCAGCCCCATTTCCTCGATGAGGATCTGCATGGTGCGCAGCGAGATGCGCGCGGAGTACTCGGTCGGGATGGTGTAGGCCTCGTCGTAGGAGCATAGCGCCATGGTCTGCGTGCCGGAAAGAGCGGAGATGAGGGCGTAGTAGGCGCCGCGGACGATGTTCAGCTCCGGCTGCTCGAAGGTCAGGCCGCCGCCGCCGCCGGCGGCGATCATGCGCAGCCACATCGAGCCGGGGCTCTGGGCGTTGTACTGCTCCTTCATGATCTTGGCCCACAGGCTGCGGCCGGCGCGGAACTTGCACACCTGCTCGAAGAGGTTGCCGAAGATGTTGAAGTTGTACGACAGGCGCCCGGCGAACTCGTCGATATGCAGTCCGCGCTTCAATACCTCGTCGGCATAGGCCTTGGCGATGCAGAAGGCGTAGGCCATTTCCTGGGCCGGCGTCGCGCCGGATTCGCGGATATGGTAGCCGCAGACCGAAACCGGGCTGTACTTGGGGGCGTGCTCGGCGCAGTACTCGATGGTGTCGCCGACCAGCCTGATCGAGGGCTGCACCGGAAAGATCCAGGTGCCGCGGCCGATGAATTCCTTGAGGATGTCGTTCTGCGCCGTGCCGCGCAGCTGCCTGACGTCGTAGCCGCGCTTCTCGGCCATGGCGAGATACATGGCGATGAGGATGGCCGCCGCGCCGTTGATGGTGAGCGAGACGGTGATCTTGTTGAGGTCGATGCCGTCGAAGGCCACCTCGAAATCGCGCAGGGTGTCGATCGACATGCCGACGCGGCCAATCTCGCCGGAGGCCAAGGGGTCGTCGGAATCGAGCCCGATCTGGGTCGGCAGGTCGAAGGCGACGTTGAGGCCCGTCTGGCCGTTGGCGATGAGGTACTTGAAGCGCTGGTTGGTCTCGTGCGGGTTGCCGAAGCCGGCGTACTGCCGCATGGTCCACGGCTGCTTGCGGTACATCAGCCGGTGGATGCCGCGCGTGAAGGGATACTCGCCCGGCTGGCCGATCAGGGTGTAGCCGCCGCTCTTCTCCACGTCCGCCGCCGTGTAGAGCGGCTTGACCTCGATGCCCGACTCGTTGACGACGGGCTTGAGTTCCGGTTGTGCTCGGTCGTTCATTTAGCCTGCTCCCGGATGTAGTCCACGATGGCGTCGAGCTTGGAGCCGGTGGGGAAAATTCCCTTGAAGCCGAGGTCGCGCAGGGCGGCATGGTCCTGCTCGGGGAGGTTGCCTCCGATGATCCACAGCTTGTCCTGTAGACCGCCGGCTTCGAGCAGGGGTTTCAGCTTGCGGCAGAAGGGCAGGTGCGAACCGGCCATGCTGGACAGGGCGATGACATCCACGTCCTCCTCCAGCGACATGCGCGCCACCGCCTCGGGTGTCTGGCGCAGGCCGGTGTAGATCACCTCGAAGCCGGCGTCCATCATGGCGCGGGCGACGATCTTGGCGCCCTGGTCGTGGCCGTCGAGGCCGGGCTTGGCGAGCAGGACCTTGATCCTGCGCTCATGTTTTATTTGTGTCGCCGCACTCATGATGTAACTTCCTTGGCGATGATGAGTTTCAGGATTTCGCTGGTGCCGCCGCCGATCAGCGTGAAGCGCACGTCGCGCAGGTAGCGCTGCACCGGGTATTCCATGGCGTAGCCGTAGGAGGCGAGCACGCGCGCCGCCTGGTCGCAGATGCGGGCCGCCGCTTCGGTGGCGTTGAGCTTGGCCATGGCTGCCTCCTTGTGATGGGGACGGCCGCCATCGCGCAGCCAGGCCGCGTAATAGACCAGGTGGCGGGCGGCTTCCAGATCGGTAGCCATTTCCGCCAGCTTCATCTGGATGGCCTGGAAGCGGTTGATCGGCTTGCCGAACTGCTTGCGCTCCCCGGAATAGCGCACGGCCTCGTCGAGCGCGGCGCGCGCCACGCCCAGTCCCATGGCGCCCGTGATGATGCGGATCTCGGCCAGGGTCTTGCGCAGGTGGCCTTCGCCGTCGCCTTCCTCTTGCGAGAGGCGGTGGCTGTCCGGCACGAAGCATTCGTCGAAGGCGACCTCGGAAGTGGGCAGAGCCCAGACACCCATCTTGTGGATCTCGCGGCCAACCGTCAGGCCCTTGAAAGAGCGCTCCACCAGGAAAATGGTGAGCTTCTTCTCGTCGCCGGCCTTGGCGAAGACGGTGAAGAAGTCGGCCAGCGGTGCCGAGGTGATCCAGGTC
This sequence comes from Rhodocyclaceae bacterium, assembly GCA_013821865.1. Lineage (GTDB taxonomy): Bacteria > Pseudomonadota > Gammaproteobacteria > Burkholderiales > Rhodocyclaceae > Desulfobacillus. The sequence goes on along the minus strand of PNJM01000084.1, from coordinate 6,993 downwards.
TTCTGGCCATTCAACAGGTAGCCGCCGTCGACCTTTTTCGCGCTGGTGGCGATGGAATCGAGGTCGGAGCCGGCGTTGGGTTCGGTCATGCAGATGGCGCCGATCTTCTCGCCCCTGAGGGCCGGCTTGAACAGGCGCTCGAGGATGTCGGCGTTGCCCAGCATGTGGAGGAACTTGGTGCCCATCAGGGACTGCATGGCGACCGCGCCGGCCAGGGACATCGAGCCGCGCGCGATCTCGCTCAGGGCCAGGCAGAACTCGGTGAGCGCCATGCCGCTGCCGCCGACATCCTCCGGGTAGCGCATGCCGAAGAAGCCGAGATCGGCCAGTTCCCCGAACAGCTCGCGCGGGAAGGCGCGCGCCTCGTCCAGCGCGGCCGCCTGCGGCGCGATGCGCTCGTCGCAGAAGCGGGCGAAGGTGTCGCGGATCGCCTTCTGCTCGTCGGTCAGCTCGAAATTCACGTTACGCCGCCTCTTTCGGATCGAAGCCGTACATCTGGTGCGCTGCTTCGGGAGAGATGACTCCGTTCCTGATTTCCTCGGCCAGTACCTTGCGGTCGCGTTTCTTCGGGTCGCCGTAGCCGCCGCCGCCGCTCGCCACCTGGTGATAGACGGTGCCTCTGGGCACGCCGGTGATGAGATCCTTGTTCTTCGGCACCACGGTCTGGCCGTCGGGGTAGCGCAGGCGGATGAAGTTGAGGCCGGCATCAAAGCCGCCGAACAGGCCGAAAGCCGGTTCGAAATCGCCGTCGCCGAAGGTCACCAGTTGCGTGTCGTCCGAGCCGATCTCGAAAATCGTCTCCACGCCCAGGCCGCCGCGCCATTCGCCGGCGCCGGCGGAATCGGGGAGCAGTTCGTGCTTGATCAGTGTGTGCGGCGTCTGCTGCTCGAACATCTCGTAATCCTGGTCGAGCACGCCGCCGGAGGCGTCGATCATGCCGATGTGGTCGTAGCCGTCGGTGCCGCGCATGGCGCCGGAACCGCCCTTGAGGCCCATGAAGCCGATGTCCACGTACTTCTCGTTGTTCCTCGGATCGATGCCGGTGGTGAGCGAGGCGAGCAGGTTGTTCCAGCCGGCCGTGACGCGGTCCGGCAGCACCGGGGCGAGCGCGCGCTGAATGGCGTCGGCGTTGGGCGGGCAGAGGTGGTTGCCGAAAGTGGTGGCTTTCGGATAGGCCGCATTGAGGAGGGTGCCCTCGGGTATCACGATCTCGATCGGCTGCACCATGCCCTCGTTGTGCGGGATGTCCGGGTTCACCATCTGCAGCAGCGTCAGGATGGTGGCCGAGGCGCTGGAGGTGAAGGTGCCGTTCACGAAGCCGTTGGTCTGGGGGTCGGTCCTCGAGTAGTCGAACCTGATGTGCCGGTCCTTCACCTCGATGTCCACGCGGATGGTGAACTTCGAGCCGACGTGGCGGCCGTCGTAATAGACGTAGCCTTCGCCGGAATAGTTTCCATTCGGGATCTTGGCGATTTCCGCTTCCATCATCTTGCGCGTGGCGTCGAACAGAGCCTGCTTGTGAGACTCGTAGCTGTCGACGCCGTACTTGTTCAGCAGCTCCAGCAGGCGCCGCTCGCCCACGGTGCAGGCGCCCATCTCGGCCTTCATGTCGTGCTGCACGATGTCGAGCCGGACGTTGGCGAAGATCAGGTTCCACACGTCCTTGCGCAGCTTGCCGCGTTCGACCACCTTCACCGGCGGAATGCGCAGGGCTTCCTGCCAGACCTCGACCGCGTTGGGGTTGTAGCCGCCTGCGACGTTGCCGCCGATGTCGGCCTGGTGGCCCTTGACCGCAGTCCAGGCGACCAGCTTGCCGTCGAGGAAGACGGGCTTGAAGACGGCGACGTCGTTGTTCTGGTTGCCCAGGCTGAAAACGTCGTTGTGGAAGATGACGTCGCCGGGGTAGATCTCGTCGCCGAAGTATTCCTTGATGTACTTGCATACCGGCGCCAGCGAGAAGGCCAGGATGGGCAGGTTCTCGGTCTGTTCCAGCATGTTGCCGTCGCCGTCGTAGAGGCCGGTGACGTAGTCCTTGGCTTCGCACAGGATGGGCGAGCGCGTGGTCTGCTCCATCGAGATGCTCATCTCGTCCGTGATGGACTTGAAGGTCCGGGCGTAGACGGAGAGCAGGATGGGGTCGATCTTCATAGCCATTCCCCCAAGCCCCCTTCCCGCGGAAGGGGGTGACGGTTGTTCGCCGCTGCGCGGCTCCATGTGTTGAAGGTGCTCATACCAGGGCCTCCTTCTTGTCCTTCATGCATGATTTGACGAGATCTTCGCGCCCCTTCTGGAACAGGGCAAAGGAGCCGAGGGCATCCACCGCGCAGTCGTAGGAGGCGCTGACGAAGATGGCGGTGGTTTCCTGCTCGATCATGGCCGGGCCGTCGATGCGGTTGCCGTAGCGCATCCGGTGGCCGTCATAGACCGGAATTTCCCTGAACGTTTTCGTCTCGGGAATGTAGACCGCTCTTTTGCCCTTCAGCGCGCGGGCGGCATCGGCACCGGCCCAGGCTTCCTCGCGGTACGCGGGCTTGTCGGTGACGCCGACGGCCTGCACCCGCACGTTGATGATCTCGACCGGCGTGTTCTCCTGCTCCAGCGAATAGCCGTAGAGCCGGTTGTGCTCGGCATGGAAGGCGCGGGCGATGGCCGCCGTGTCGCGCCGGTCGATCAGTTCGCGCGGCACGACGAACGACACCTCGTGGTACTGCTTGATGTAGCGGCAGTCGAGCTTCACGTCGTAACGCCGCCTGGCCTCGGGTATGCGTTCCTCGGTGAGCTGGCGGGCGCCTTCGCGGGACATCTCGTCGATGATGGCCGCGAGCCGCGTCCAGTCGATGGCCTCGAAGCGCGAGACGAAGGTGCGCACGAAGTCGTGCTTGAGTTCGCTCATCAGCATGCCGAAGGCGCACAGCACGGAGGACTCGCGCGGCACGATCTGCAGCGGGATCTCCAGTTCCTGGCAGATGAGGCAGGAGTGGATGGGGCCGGCGCCGCCGGCCGGGATGAAGGGGAACTCGCGCGGATCGAAGCCGCGCTTGATGGTCACCTCGCGCACGCCCTGCGCCATGTTGTTGCAGGCGACGCGGTACATGCCGGCGGCGGCTTCCTCGATCGAGAGGCCCATCGGCCTGGCGATGTGCTCCTCGATGGCCTTGCGCGCCGCGGCGGCGTCGAGCTTCATTTTGCCGCCGGCGAAGAAGTCGGGGTCGAGGTAGCCCAGCACCACGTTGGCGTCGGTGGTCGCGGGCAGCCGGCCGCCCTTGCCGTAGCAGGCCGGGCCGGGATCGGCGCCGGCGCTTTGCGGGCCCATGCGCAGCAGGCCGCCCTCGTCGAGCCAGCCGATCGAGCCGCCCCCCGCGCCGATGGTGTGGATGTCGAGCATGGGCAGCGCGATCTTGTGGCGGGCGATCTCGCCGTCGTTCTTGATCATCGGGCTGCCGACCGCCACCGAGGCCTCGAAACTGGTGCCGCCCATGTCGGTGGTGATGCACTTGTTCTGGCCGTGCGCACGGACGTAGAACAGCCCTGCGCCGGGGCCGCCGGCCGGGCCGGAGAGCAGGGTGAGGGCGGCCTTCTCGCGCGCCAGCTGCGGCGAGATGACGCCGCCGTTCGACTGCATGATGAGCAGCAGGCCGTGGAAGCCGATGCCCTTGAGGCGGCCGACGAGCTGGTCCAGGTAGTGGTTGAGCTTCGGCCCGACGTAGGAGTTGAGCGCCGTCGTGCTGACGCGCTCGTAGAAGCGGATCGAGGGCAGGAGATCGGTGGACACGGAGAGATAGGCGCCGGGCATCTCGCGCCGCACCAGTTCCGCCGCCGCCTGCTCATGCAGCGGATTGGCGAAGGAGTTCATGAAGCAGATCGACACCGCCTGCACGCCTTCCTGCTTGAAGAGGTCGATCGCCTGCTTTACTTCGTCGAGATCGAGCGGGGCCGTCTCCACGCCGCTGCGGTCGAGGCGGCCCGCGATACCGGCGCGCAGGTAGCGCGGCACCAGCGGCTTCACGTTGGTGTAGCGGTTGTTGTACTGCTCCTCGCGAATGCCGCGGCGCATCTCCAGCGCGTCGCGTACGCCTTGCGTGGTGAGCAGGCCGCATTTGGCGCCGGTGCCGGTCAGCGTGGCATTGGTCGTCACCGTGGTGCCGTGCACGATGGTGTCGATGGTGGGCGCGAAGGCCTCCAGCGACAGCTGCGGATTCATGCCGGCGGCGATGTCGGTGAGGCCGTTCACCACGGCGATCGACGGGTCTGACGGGGTCGACAATGTCTTGAAGATCGCCGGCTCGGCGCCGTCGCGCGTGACGACGAAGTCGGTGAAGGTGCCGCCGACGTCGATGCCGATTTTTAAGGTCATAAAAGCCTCGTTTCGGGTTTCGGGTTTCGGGTTTCGAGTTGGGCGTGTGCGGACTTCAACCCGAAACCCGAAACCGCTTTATCTGCGACCAGTTGGCGCACTTCTTCCTTGCGCACCTTGCCCAGGGCGGTTTTCGGCAGCTGGCCGACGAAGACGACTTCCTTGGGGTGCTTGTAGCGCGCGATGCGGCCTTCGAACAGCTTCAGCACGGCCTCGGCCGTGAGGTTCCGGCCGCTCTTCGGCGCCACCACGGCGACGACGACCTCGCCCCAGCGGTTGTCGGGCCGGCCGATGACCGAGGCTTCGGCGATATCAGGACATTCGATCAGCACATTCTCGATTTCGGCCGGGTAGATGTTTTCGCCGCCGGAGATGATCATTTCCTTCCTGCGGCCGTCCACGTAGAGATAGCCGTCCTCGTCCCAGTGGCCCATGTCGCCGGTGTGGAACCAGCCGTCCCGCAGCACCGCGTCGGTGGCTTCGGGTGTCTTCCAGTAGCCGGTCATGACATTGGGGCCGTGCACCACGATCTCGCCGATGGCACCGCGCGGCATTTCCTTGCCGGCATCATCGACGATGCGCACGCTGCAATGGACTGCCGCCTTCCCGGTCGAGCCGGCCTTGCGCCTGGCATCTTCCGCCTTGAGATAGACGGCAATGGGGCAAGTCTCGGTGGAACCGTAGACCTGCACCAGCGGCACCCCCTTCGCGTGGACGGCATTGATCAGGCGCTCCGGCACGATGGTGGACCCGGTGGTGATCATGCGCAGACTGAAGAAATCCGCACCCGGCCAGCGCGGGCTCGCCAGCATCATGTCCAGTTGCGCCGGCACCAGCACGGTGAGCGTGATGCGCTCGCGCTCGATGGCGTCGAAGGCGGCGTCCACGTCGAACTTCGGGTGCAGCACCACTGTGCAGCCGGCGCGCAGGGCCGGCGTGGTCTGGTTGTTGAGGCCGCCCACATGGAACAGGGGCAGGGTGGTGAGTATCCTGTCATCGGGCGTCAGGTCATGCATATCGGCGCTGTTGGCGGCATTCCACGCCAGGGCGTCCTGCGTGAGCAGCACGCCCTTGGGCTTGCCGGTCGAGCCCGAGGTGTAGCAGATGAGCAGGGGCGAGTCTGGCCCGGCCCGCGGATCGCGCGGAGCCGGTCCGTTGGCGCGCGAAAGGAAATTTTCCCAGGAGACCCAGCCCTGCGGCGCCTGGCCGAAGGCAACGAAAGCCGTGGAAGCGAATGCAGTCCTGAAGGCCGCGGTCTGTTCGGCGAATTGCGGTTCGACGAAGATCGCACCGGGGGGGCAGTCTTCCAGCATCTGCCTGTGCTCGGGTCCGGCCAGGCGCCAGTTGAGCGGCATGAACAGGGCGCCGAGCCGGGCGCAGGCGAACAGCAGGGCCAGCATCTCCGGGCTGTTGAAGCCGAGGTAGGCCGCGCAGCCGCCGCGTTGCACGCCGGATGCCGCGAGGGCCGAGGCGAGCCGCTCCACCAGCGCCGCCAGCGCCGCATACGACACATCGCGCCCCGGAAAGCGGATGGCCGTCTTGTCGGGTGTCAGCCCGGCGTGGCGGTCGATCCATTCGGACACGTCCATCCTTCCCTCCTCCTGTCCCATCGCGGGTGCTCCGGCACCTCTTGTCGGCTTGTTCGGTCTCGGAAAACTATGCGTCACATACCTGCAGCACCACGGCCATCGCCGTGTCGCCCGCGGCGCAGCCGGTGAACAGGCCGTAGCCGCCGCCGCGCAGCGCGAGTTCCTCGATCAGCTCGATGATGGCGCGCGTACCCATCGGCGCCTGCGGATGGCCCCACACCAGCGAGCAGCCGTAGTTGTTCATGGACTTCAGGTCGGTGCCGGTTTCCCTGGCGAAGAAAATGTCGTTCGCCGCGAACGGATTGTGCGTCTTGATTGCGGCCATCTGGCCGAAGGCGAGCCGTGCCTGCTGCAGCGCGCGCTGCGCCGCCGGCACCGTCGCCTCGGGCATGTAGGCAAGCGGGGCGCGGGCGAGGCCGAAGCCGTGCAGGCGCACGGCGATCTTCGGGTTGGCGGACAGTTCGCGCGCCCTCGCCGGCGTGGCCACGACGAGAGCGGCGTTGCCGTCGGCCGGATGGGTCTGGCCGCCGAAGGTAACCGTGCCGCCCTCCATGACGGGCTTGAGCCTGGCCAGTCCCTCGGGCGTGGACTGGGACACGCCCTCGTCGCCCTCGATCGTGCCCGCGGCCTTCTTGAAGTTGGGCGCCGGCACCTCGAAGGGCAGGGTCATGTAGCGCTTGAGGAAGGCCGAGCCGTTGTCCAGCGCCTGCCGGTACTGTTCCTCCCGCCGCAGCACCACCTCGTGCTGCTGCGGCGTGGCGATGCCGTGTTTCTTCGCCACGTTCTCGGCGGTTTGGAGCATGGAATGCCGGCCGAGCGGATCGCAGCCGAAATTGTCCATCACCCAGTCCTCGGCCGCGCCGGTGCCGCCGGGGCCGCGCGGATTGGGGTAGTAGAGATGAGGTCCGTTCGAGGTGCGGTCGCAGTTGATCGCCAGCGCGACGCCGGCCATGCCGACCTCGATCTCCTGCGCCGCCGCGAGCAGGGTGCGCACGCCCGTGGCGCAGGCCTGCATCAGCGTCGGGCCGCCGGCCTGGCCGGCGCCGATCA
>PNJM01000083.1 GCA_013821865.1 Rhodocyclaceae bacterium | reverse complement strand
ATGAAGCTGATCGCCGTTCCCTCCGCCAGCGGCAGGTGGCGCAGGGCGGAGAGGAAGAGCAGCGAGGTGACGAGCAAAGTCGCGGCGCGCAGGAGCTGCAGGGGCAGACGCTCGGTTTTCACCAGCCGGGCGCGCATGGCCGGCGCCACGAAGAGCAGCATGAGCAGCAGATGCACGCCGTAGCGCGCCCACACCAGCAGGGGCACGGGGAGGCTGGCGGAGAGATGCTTGCCGGTGGCATCGAGCGTAACAAACAGCAGCTGCGCCAGCAGGAGAAGGGCAATGCCGCGCAGCGGATGCCGCGCGGCCGGCGATGCCGTCATTTATGCGGTGCCCTGGTTGCGGGGCTTTGCCCAGCCATTGAAGATGTTCCGCGCCGCGTCGATCGTTTCGCCGGCCGTCAGTCCGGCCGGGCCGATGCCTTGCTCGACCAGCCGGTCGGCCGCCAGGCCGTGCAGATGCACCGCGCACAGCAGCGCATGTTCCGCATCCCAGCCCTGCGCCAGCAGCGCGGCGGCAAGGCCGGTCAGCACGTCGCCCATGCCGGCGCTGGCCATGCCCGGATTGCCGCTGGTGTTCATGTGCCAGCGGCCCGACGGCAGGGCGACGATGCTGCCGCAGCCCTTCAGCACCGTCACCGCGTTGAGCTTCTTCGCCAGCGCCAGCGCCGCGCGCACGCGGTCGTCGCGGATTTCGGCGATGTCCGTGGCGAGCAGGCGCGCAGCCTCGAGCGGATGCGGCGTGAGCAGCGTCGGCGCGCCGCGCCGCTGCACATGACCGGCGAGAACGGGGTGGCTGGCAAGCAGGTTGAGCGCATCGGCGTCCAGCACCAGCGGCAGATCGCCTCTGATGGTCTGCCTGAGCAGGGCGAGCGCCGCGCTGCCCCGGCCCAGCCCCGGCCCGACGGCGAGCGCCGTGGCGAAGCCGGAGGACAGCACCTCCTGCGGCTCGCGCAGCATCAGCTCGGGTTGATCGGTGTCCACCGCCAGGGCCTTGTTGTCGATGAGTCCGACATAGATGCGGCCGGCGCCGAGCTTGAGTGCCGCGCGGCCGGCCAGCAGGGCAGCGCCGACCATGCCCGGGGCGCCGCCGATGATGCCGACGCCGCCCATCATCCCCTTGTGGCTGTTCTTCGGCCGCGGCACGAGGCGCGCCGGGAACAGCGCCGGGGTGATGACATGCGCATCGGCCGGCAGCACCGACTCCGGATTCAGGTCGAGGTCATGCACGCTGATGTCGCCGCAGTGGTCCGGCCCGTCGAGCGTCAGCAGCCCCGGCTTGAGCGCGATGAAGGTGGCGGTATGCGCGGCGCGCACGGCGCAGCCCAGCACGCGGCCGCTGTCGGCGTGCAGTCCGCTCGGGATGTCCAGGGCCAGCACCGGGCATTCGAGGTGATTGATCCGGTCGATCAGGTCGGCATACTCGCCCTCGATGGGGCGCTGCAGGCCGCTGCCGAAGAGGGCGTCTATGGCAAGCGAAAAATGGCGCCGGGGGATTTCGTGCGCCACGTCACCGCCGATGGCATGCCAGGCATGCCAGGCATGGCGCGCATCGTCCGGGAGCCGCTCTGGATCGCCGCGGAAGACCACTGTCGGCGAGAAGCCGCGCTGCCTGAGGAGGCGCGCGACGACGAAGCCGTCGCCGCCGTTGTTGCCGGGCCCGCAGAGGATCAGCGCCGACAGGCGCGTGCCGCGGGTCAGCGCGCGCGCGACGTGCGCGGCGGCGGCGCCGGCGCGCTCCATGAGCGGCGGCGTGACCTTGGCGCGGCGCGATTCGATCTCGCGGATCTGCGCGACGTGGTAGATGGGCCGGGAGGCGGCGCTATGCATTTGGCGTGAGCCAGGTTTTATCAAGCTGGTCGGGAGTCTACTTCATTCAACTGCTTCCGTGCCTGCTCAGGAACCTGTCCAATTGATTGGCGACCAGGGTCAGCGGGATGCGGGCGGCACGAAACAGGATTTCCTTGATGACGAGAGGGCACGCATCGGCATCCACCCAGATGTGCATGCATTTCCCTCCCGCGGCAGCGCTCATGCTTCATCTCTTTTCTTGATCGGCGCCCTGGCAGCCTTGATTTCTCCCCGCCTGCTCTTGCTGTCGAGGCGCTTCCTCTGCGAGTTGCGTGTCGGCTTGGTCGGCTTGCGCACTTTGCGCGGCACGGCCACGCTCCGGACGAGTTCCCCGAGCCGCCGCAGCGCCTCATCCAGGTTTTTCTCGCGGCTTCGATGCTGCTGCGCCTTGATGACAACCACGCCCTCCCTGGTGATGCGCTGATCGTTCAGCTTCAGCAGCCGTTCCTTGTAGAAGTCCGGCAGCGAGGAAGCGCCGATGTCGAAGCGCAGATGGATCGCGCTGGAAACCTTGTTGACGTTCTGCCCTCCGGCTCCCTGGGCGCGAATGGCGCTGATCTCGATCTCGGCGTCGGGAATGGCGACTTTGGCGGAGATTTGCAGCATGGCTCACATTCGGCCCTGCGCCGCGATTATCTCCTCGGCGCGATGCGCCAGCCGGCGATTGACGATGTTGTTGGCAATCAGCGCGCCGATCACCAGTGCGGCGCCCGCGATTTCCACCGGCAGCAGGCGGTGGCCCTGCCACACCGTGATGAGGAAGGTCACCACCGGCGCGAAGTTGGCGAAGAGGGACGCATTGAGCGGGCCGATTTTTGCCACCGCCATGTTCCACAGCAGGACGGCGGCGAAGGAAACCACGAACAGCACGAAGAGCAGCACCCACAGCATCTCGCGCAATCCCTCCATCGCAGGCGGCCGGCTGTGGCCGGAAGCGGTGGCCACGGCCGTGGCGAGGGCAATGCTGATCCAGCCGAGCGTGGCCGAGAGCGCGGTGTAGCGCACCGGCGACCAGCCCGGGAACTGCTGCGCGCCGAGCGTGAAGGCGACCCAGCAGAACGAGGAAAGGAAGACCAGCCCGTTGCCGAGCGCGCTGCCGCCCGAATAGAGCCTGGCGAACTCGCCCTGGCTGACCACCAGGGCCTCGCCCGCGACGGCCACGGCGATGCAGCCCAGCGTCGCCGCGGGCGGGCGGTGCCGCGACCTCAGCCATTGCCAGAGCACGACATTCACCGGGCCGAGGGCGAGGATCATTGCGCCGTGCTCGGGGCGCGTCAGGCGCAGGCCCTCGAAGACCAGGATGCTGAAGGCGGCGAAGCCGGCGCTGCCGAAAAGCCAGGCTTTCACCGCCTGTCCCTCGAAATCCAGCGCGCCTGGCCCCTCCGTGGCGACGAGCACGGCGACGAAGCACAGTGCCGCCACGCCGTAGCGCAGCGCCGTCAGCCAGTAGGGATCGATCACCGCCAGCGCGACTTTGCTTACGGGCAGGAAGGCGCCCCAGATCAGCACCACCGCGCACATGAGCAGGGTGCCGCGGGCAAGTTCGCGGCGGTTCAATGCCCCGTCCTCGGTTGCTGCTCCGATTGCGCGAGGCAGGGCTCGAAAATCCGCGCGATGCTTTCGCCCGCGAGCGGCACGATGCTCTGGTACGGCTCGCGCGCCTCTTCGTTCTGCAGCAGCAGCGCCAGGCGGCCGTCGCCCAGCAGTCCCGCTGCCGGTGAGTGGAAGATATGCGGGCCCGACTTGGCCATGCGTCAGCTTTCCAAACCTTTTTTCAGCAATTCCGCCACGACCTCGTTCAGTCCGGCCTGGCGTTCCCGTGCCAGCGCCTGAATCCGCTGCACCAGATCGCCGTCGAGCTTAACGGCGAAGGGCACCAGGCCGAGCGCCTGGTCGAGCCTGCGCTGTTCGCGCCGATCGAGGGCAGCCGCCGCTTCCTTGCCGAAGCGCGCGGGCGAGCCGGCCTGCTTCATCTTGCTGTTGATCTTCAGTCCCTTGTTCTTGTCCAGGCCGGTCTTTTTCATGCTTGCATGTCCTTGTCGAGGTCAGGCTGTACCCAAAGGGAAGCTGTAATTCTAAAGCTCCAGCCGCCCTTCGGCGCAGGTATGCCATTGCGAGAGGCGTGTCAGTGTCGGCAGCAGGTTGAGGCCGGTGTCCTTTTTCAGCGCCTGGGCCAGGGTCTTGAGATCGGCCATGGGCGCCCGGATCGGCTCGCCCGTGGCGGCGAAGGCGATGGCGTTGCCGCTGTCGCAGGACGGGAAGAGCAGGGCGCGCCCATCGAAGGCGCTCCTGATGCGCTCGATGCTGCCCTTGAAGCCGCGGTTGTGGCCAAGCAGGTTCACCGCCAGCAGGCCCTCGTCGCCCAGGTGGGCACGGCAGGCCTGGTAGAAGGGCAGAGTGTCGAGCGCGCCGGCGCGGGCATCGGCATCGAAGCCGTCGACCAGGATCAGGTCGAAGGTCCTGCTGCAGTTGGCCAGCCATTCGACGCCGTCGGCGATCTCGATCTTCAGTCGTGCCGGATCTTCCGGCAGCTTGAAGAAGTGCCGCGCTGCCGCCACCACCGCCGGCTCGATCTCGACCACCGCCAGCTTCGCCTGCGGCCGGTGGCGGTAGAGGAACTTGGCCAGCGAGGCGGCGCCGAGACCGATCAGCAGCGCGGAGCGGGGCCACTCCGGCGCCGGACGCAGAAGCAGACAGGCCATCATCTCGCGCGTGTAGTCGAGCTCCAGCGCCCAGGGCCGGGCGATGCGCATGGCGCCCTGTATCCAGTCCGAACCGAAGTGCAGGTAGCGCACGCCGGCTTCTTCGCTGATGTCGATGGGGGTGGCCATGGGCGCTGGACGGACGAAAGCCGCGCACTATGCAGAAATGCGCGCCGAATGGCAAGGCGGGTTATGTCAGCGGTTGATCGCCGCCGACAATTTGCCGTGGAATTCGCGCCCGAAATTCGCGGCATTCACATCGATTGAAAAGGCGGGCATGGCTGTTTTCCCACGGACGAAATATGCGTTGTAGCTGGGGGCGGCGGTGGCGGAATCAAGAGCGGGTATAATTGCGCTTTACGGAGTCCCTTTTTCCGCCATGCCCGAAGTCCTCAAGCTGCGCGGCGCTGCCGCCTTCTCGGCCAGCCGCCTTTCCCGCCTTACGCAAACCGTCAAGGGCGCACTGCCCAGGCTCAAGAGCCTCGCCGCCGAGCACTGGTATTTCGTCGAGCTTGACGCCCCGCTGGCGCCGGCCGAGCTGGATCGCCTGAAGGACCTGCTCAGTGCGCACCCGCAGGGCGCCGAGCCTGCCGGCACGCTGTTCCTCGTCACGCCGCGCCTGGGCACCATCTCGCCCTGGTCCTCCAAGGCCACCGAGATCGCCAGGCAGTGCGGCTTTGCTTCCCTCTCGCGCATCGAGCGCGGCACGGCGTTCCATGTCGATGCGAAAGGCAGCCCGGAAACAATCCTGCCGTTGATTCACGACCGCATGACCGAATCGGCGCTCGATTCGCTCGACGCCGCGCAGGCGCTGTTCCGCCACTATGCGCCGCAGCCGCTCACCACGGTGGATGTCGTCGGCAAGGGACGCGCCGCGCTGGCCGAGGCCAACACGGCGATGGGCCTGGCGCTGTCCGAGGACGAGATCGACTACCTGGTCGACAACTTCACCCGCGTCGGCCGCAACCCGACCGACGTCGAGCTGATGATGTTCGCCCAGGCGAACTCCGAGCACTGCCGGCACAAGATTTTCAACGCCTCGTGGGTCATCGACGGGCAGGCGCAGGAGCATTCGCTCTTCGGCATGATCCGCGAGACGCACAAGCGCCATCCGCAGGGCACGGTGGTGGCCTACTCGGACAATGCCGCCGTGATCGAGGGCGCGACGGTCAAGCGCTTCCATCCCGGCACGGACGGCGCCTACGTCTGGCGCGAGGAAGAGACGCATCTCCTGGCCAAGGTCGAGACGCACAATCACCCCACGGCCATCTCGCCCTTCCCCGGCGCGGCGACCGGGTCCGGCGGCGAAATCCGCGACGAGGGCGCCACGGGCCGCGGCTCCAAGCCCAAGGCCGGCCTGTGCGGTTTCTCCGTCTCCAACCTGCAAATCCCCGGCTTCGAGCAGCCGTGGGAGCAGGACTACGGCCGCCCCGACCGCATCGCCTCGGCGCTCTCGATCATGATCGAGGGGCCGATCGGCGCGGCGGCCTTCAACAACGAATTCGGCCGGCCCAATCTGGCCGGCTACTTCCGCACCTTCGAGCAGGAGGTGGCGGGCGAGGTGCGCGGCTACCACAAGCCGATCATGATCGCCGGCGGCGTCGGCAACATCGCCGCGCGCGATGCGCACAAGATCGAATTCAAGCCCGGCGCGCTGCTCATCCAGCTCGGCGGACCCGGCATGCTCATCGGCCTGGGCGGCGGCGCGGCATCGTCGATGGCGAGCGGCACCAACACCGCCGACCTGGATTTCGCCTCGGTGCAGCGCGGCAACCCGGAGATCGAGCGCCGCGCGCAGGAAGTCATCGACCGCTGCTGGCAGCTCGGAGAAAACAACCCCATCCTCTCCATCCACGACGTCGGCGCCGGCGGACTCTCGAACGCGCTGCCCGAGCTGGCGCACGGCGCCGGCTGCGGCGCGCGCCTCGAATTGCGCCGCGTGCCCTCGGAAGAGACTGGCATGGCGCCGCGCGAGATCTGGTGCAACGAGGCTCAGGAGCGCTACGTGCTGGCCATCGGGGCGGACCGCCTCGACGAATTCCGCGCCATCTGCGAGCGCGAGCGCTGCCCTTTCGCCGTGCTGGGCGAGGCGATGGCGGACGGCCAACTGGTGGTGAGCGACAGCCACTTCGGCAACAACGCCGTCGACATGAGCATGCACGTCCTGCTCGACAAGCCGCCAAGGATGACGCGGGATATCGTGCACAGGGCGCGCCATCTGCCGCCCTTCGATGCCGCGGCGATCACGCTCAAGGAGGCCGCCTGGCGCGTGCTGCGCATGCCGGGCGTGGCCTCGAAGAACTTCCTCATCACCATCGGCGACCGCAGCGTCGGCGGCCTCACCGCGCGCGACCAGATGGTCGGGCCGTGGCAGGTGCCGGTGGCCGATTGCGCGGTCACGCTGATGTCCTTCGACGGCTACCTGGGCGAAGCCTTCGCCATGGGCGAGCGCACGCCGCTGGCGCTGGTGGACGGCCCCGCGGCGGGGCGCATGGCCGTGGGCGAGGCCATCACCAACATCGCCGCCGCGCGCATCGCCGACATCGGCGACATCAAGCTCTCCGCCAACTGGATGGCGGCGGCGGGCCATCCCGGCGAGGAGGCGGCGCTGTTCGACACGGTGAAGGCGGTCGGCCTCGGCTTCTGCCCCGATCTGGGCGTCAGCATTCCCGTCGGCAAGGATTCCCTTTCCATGCGCACGGCGTGGGAGGAGGGCGGCGAAAGGAAGCAGGTCACCGCGCCGCTCTCCCTCGTCATCTCGGCCTTCGCCCGCGTGACCGACGCGCGCGGGACGCTCACGCCGCAACTGAAGATGGATGCCGGCGAGACGGAACTGCTGCTCATCGACCTCGGCCAGGGCAGGCACCGCCTCGGCGGCTCGGCCCTCGCTCAGGCCTACGGCTCGGTGGGCGAGTATGCGCCGGACGTCGACCCGAAGCTGCTGAAGGCGTTCTTCGCCGCCGTGCAGACACTGAATGCGGACGGCCTGCTGCTCGCCTACCATGACCGCTCCGACGGCGGCCTCTTCGCCACGGCCTGCGAGATGGCCTTCGCCGGGCATTGCGGCCTCTCGCTCAATCTCGACACCCTGTGCTACGACCCGCTGATGAACGACATCGACGGCCTCGAGCGCAAGCCGGAAATGGTCGGCGGCCGCTACGGCGACCGGCTCATGGGCGCGCTGTTCGCCGAGGAACTGGGCGCGGTCGTGCAGATCCGCCGCGGCGACCGATCGAGAGTCATGCAGGCGCTGCGCGAGGCGGGGCTGGGCCAATGCATCCACGCCATCGGCGAGCCGAACGGCACGGAGGAAATCCGCATCTGGCGCAACGCCAGGGCGGTGTTCCGCGACAAGCGCGAGGACCTGCAGCGCGCCTGGGCCGAGACCGGCTATCAGATCGCCCGCCTGCGCGACGATGCGCAGTGTGCGCAGGAGGAGTTCGATGCGCTGCGGGATGCGGACGATCCCGGCCTGTCGGCGACGCTCTCCTTCGACCCGGCGGAGAACATCGCCGCGCCGATGATTGCATCGGGTGCGCGGCCGAAGATTGCCATCCTGCGCGAGCAGGGCGTGAACGGCCAGGTGGAAATGGCGGCAGCTTTCGAACGCGCCGGCTTCGCGCCGTACGACGTGCATATGACGGATCTGCAAAGCGGACGCGTGCGCCTCGCCGATTTTCGCGGCCTGGCCGCCTGCGGCGGCTTCTCCTATGGCGACGTGCTCGGCGCCGGCCAGGGCTGGGCCAAGTCGATCCTGTTCAATTCCAGGCTGCGCGACGAGTTCGCCGCCTTTTTCGCGCGGCCCGACAGCTTCGCCCTCGGCGTCTGCAACGGCTGCCAGATGATGAGCAACCTGGCGCAGATCATCCCCGGTGCAGATCAATGGCCGCATTTCGCGCGCAACCGCAGCGAGCAGTTCGAGGCGCGCTTCGTCATGGTGGAGATCCCGCACAGCCCCTCGCTGTTCTTCGACGGCATGGCCGGCAGCCGCCTGCCCATCGTCGTCTCTCATGGTGAAGGTCGCGCGGTCTTCGACCGCACTCCCGTGGGCGAAGGCCGCGCGGTATTCTCTGGCGATGCGGCGCAGCGCGGCGCGCTGGTGGCGATGCGCTATATCGACAACCACGGCAAGGTGGCCGAGATCTACCCCTTCAACCCGAACGGCTCGCCGCAGGGCATCGCCGGCGTGACGACGGCGGACGGCCGCTTCAGCATCATGATGCCGCACCCCGAGCGCGTCTTCCGCACCGTGCAGATGTCGTGGCATCCCGACGGCTGGGGCGAGGACGGGCCCTGGCTGCGCATGTTCCGCAATGCGCGGAAGTGGTTATCATGAGCATGCCCTTGTTTTGGAGACATGCCATGAAGAACAGCCTGAACGTGAAGCCCAAACAGTAATACGACTGGCCAATGAAAAACGGCGCCCGCGGGCGCCGTTTTTTGTGAGCGTCAGGAAGCTCAGTCGACCTTCGCCTTGCCGCGCAGTTCGATGATGTGCTTCTCGACCATCTGCGACTGCAGGCGCTGCTGGATCTGCGGCTTGACCTCTTCCATGGCGGGATGCTTGAGGGGGCGGGTGTCCTCCAGCATGATGACGTGGTAGCCGAACTCGCTCTTCACCGGCTCGGCCGAGAACTTGCCCTTCTCCAGCTTCACCAGCGCGTCGGCGAACGGCTTGACGTAGCCGG
>PNJM01000082.1 GCA_013821865.1 Rhodocyclaceae bacterium | reverse complement strand
CGCGTGTGGCCGCACATGGCGACCAGCCCGGTCTGCTTCTGCAGCGCCGCCACCGCCTCGGCGTCCTTCAGGCTGTCGGCCAGGGGGATCTCCACCTGCACGTGCTTGCCGGCCTGCAGGCACTGAAGGGCCTGGGCGGCGTGCATCTGGGTGGGCGTGCACAGGATCACTGCGTCGACGTCCTTCGGCGCCAGGCTGTCGGCGAGGTCGGTGGTGACATGACCGATGCCGTATTTCTCGGCCACTTTCCTGGTCTTGTCCAGTTCGCGACTGACCAGCGAGACAACCTCGACGCCGTCGATCAGCTTGATGGCGTCGAGGTGCTTGATGCCGAAGGCGCCGGCCCCTGCCAGCGCGACCTTGATGGTTTTCATGTGTTCTCCAATATCAGATGGCCGACCGCGGTGTTGCTCGCCGGCACATGGTAGAAGCAATGCGCCACGCGCGGCGGCTTGTCGTTCATCGCGCCGCGGGCGATCAGCCACATGACGAGCTCGATGCCTTCCGAGCCGGCCTCGCGCACGTAGTCGATGTGCGGCATCTGCGACAGGCCGGCAGGATCGGCGATCAGCCGGTCGAGGAAGGCGGTGTCGAAGGCCTTGTTGATGAGGCCGGCGCGCGGCCCCTGCAGCTGGTGGCTCATGCCGCCGGTCCCCCAGATCTGCACCTTGAGGGGCGCATCGAACGATTCGACGGCCTTGCGGATGGCACGGCCGAGGGCGAAGCAGCGGCGGCCCGAGGGCGCCGGGTACTGCACCACGTTCACCGCGAAGGGAATCACCGGGCACGGCCACGCCTCGGGCTGGCCGAACATCAGCGACAGCGGCACGGTGAGGCCGTGGTCAACATCCATCTTGTTCACGATGGTGAGGTCGAAGTCGTCCTGGATCACGGACTGGGCGATGTGGGCGGCGAGTTCCGGGTGGCCCGCCACCACCGGCACCGGGCGCGGCCCCCAGCCCTCGTCGGCGGGATTGAACTGCGCCGCGCAGCCGATGGCGAAGGTGGGGATCATCTCCAGGCTGAAGGCCGTGGCGTGGTCGTTGTAGACGAGGAAGATGACGTCGGGCGTGTTGGCCCTCATCCACGCCTTGGAGGGCTCGTAGCCCTTGAACACCGGCTGCCAGTACGGCTCGCCGGCCTTGCCCAGGTCGAGCGCGGCGCCGATGGCAGGCACGTGGGAGGTATACACACTGGCGGTAATGCGAGCCATTATTTCTTCTCCCCGATGGTGCGGTTGCCCTCGATGGAGCGCCCGCCCGCGATCATCATGTCGCGGTATTCCTCCTCGCTCATGCCCGTCATGCTGCCGGCCATTTGCTGGAAGCTCTTGCCGTCGGTGGCGCCGATCTTGGCGAGGAAGTAGATGTTGCCGCCCAGGGCGATGCAGCGGTTGAGGTCGCGCGCCAGCACGGCCTGCTTCTGCTCCTCGGTCATCGGCCACTCGTCGAGGTAGGCGCGTTCATTCGCCTTGAAGCGCGTGCGGTTCTCCGCCTTCATCAGCGACATGCAGAACTGGTTGAGGTGGTAGCCCAGGCGCGACTGGTCGGCGTCGAAGATGGTCGTACCGGGAATGTCCTTGTAGGGCTTGTCGAGGGCCATGTCAGTTTTCCTCCGGCCAGTAGAGCCGCATGGGATTGTCGACCAGCAGCTTGCGCTGCAGTTCGGGCGTAACAGCGATCCGGGGCAGAAAATCCACCAGCTTGCCGTCGTCGGGCATGTGGCTCTTCATGTTGGGGTGCGGCCAGTCGGTGCCCCACAGCACGCGGTCGGGGAAGGTCTCGACGAGGCGCTGCGCAAAGGGCACCACGTCATCGTAGCTTGGCGGCTCCGATTTCGACAGTCGTTCCGGGCAGCTCACCTTCGACCAGATGTTGGGATGCTCGCGCAGGAGCTTCACGAACAGCTCGAACTCGGGGCCGTCGACCGGCTTCGTCACGTCGGGGCGGCCCATGTGGTCGACCACCACGGTGGTCGGCAGCGTGGTGAAGAAGTCCCACAATTCGGGCAGGTCCTGCGCCTCGAAGTACACCACCACATGCCAGCCGAGCGGCGCGATGCGGCCGGCGATCTCCGCCAGCACCTCGCGCGGGGTGAAGTCCACCAGGCGCCGAACGAAGTTGAAGCGCGTGCCGCGTACACCGGCGGCGTGCATCGCCTGCAATTCGGCGTCCGTCACGTCGCGGCCGACCGAGGCCACGCCGCGCGCCCTGCCCTGCGAGTGCACGAGTGCATCGACCAGGGCGCGGTTGTCGGTGCCGTGACAGGTGGCCTGCACGACGACGTTGCGCGAGAAGCCGAGGAAGTCGCGCAGGGCGAAGAGCTGGTCCTTCGAGGCGTCGCAGGGCGTGTACTTGCGCTCCGGCGTGAAGGGAAACTGCGCCGCCGGGCCGAAGACGTGGCAATGCGCATCTACCGCGCCGGGTGGCACCTTGAGGGCAGGCCTGGAGGGGTTGGGGTGGAAGGGCAGCCAGTCGGGGTCCATGACCATTCTCTTCTATTCACTCCGTGTTCTCCGTGGTACATGCTTTTTTCTGTCTTAATCCACATACTTCAATCCGGCCTTGGCCAGCGCTTCACGCATGGAATACATGTCCAGTCCCAACTCGCCGGCGGCCAGGCGCTTGCGCTTGCCGGCCTCGTTGTTCTCCCGCGCCTCGGCGGCATCGGCCACTTGCAGCGCAATCGCCGCCGGCACCACCACCACGCCGTCATCGTCCGCCACCACCACGTCGCCCGGATTCACCAGCGCGCCGGCGCACACCACCGGGATGTTCACCGAGCCGAGCGTGGCCTTGATGGTGCCCTTGGCGTTGATGGCGCGCGAGAACACCGGAAATTGCATGGCGGCGAGGTTCTTCACGTCGCGCACGCCGCCGTCGATGACGAGGCCCTTGCCGCCGCGCGCGCGGAACGAGGTCGCCAGCAGCTCGCCGAAGAAGCCGTCCTCGCAGTCAGAGGAACAGGCGGCGACGATGACGT
This sequence comes from Rhodocyclaceae bacterium, assembly GCA_013821865.1. Classification (GTDB taxonomy): domain Bacteria; phylum Pseudomonadota; class Gammaproteobacteria; order Burkholderiales; family Rhodocyclaceae; genus Desulfobacillus. Next base: position 6,288 of record PNJM01000082.1, on the reverse strand, counting down.
CGCCCTCGCGCAGCTGCTCGGCCGCGACGTGCATCATCCAGTTGTCGCCGGGATGCAGCAGCACGGTGACGGCGGCGCCGCACAGGTGGGCGCCGATGTAGATCGGCCGCATATAGGGCTTCAGCAGGCCGACGCGGCCCATCGCCTCGTGGAGGGTGGCGACGCCGTATTGCGACAGCTTGTCGACGGCCGCCTTGTCGGCGCGGGCGATGTTGCGCCTGACGATGCCCAGGTTGTTCATGCTCATGTTCAGGCCTCCTGCCGGGCCGCCCCAAAGGAGGCCAGCGCCCCCTCGGGGGGGTGGAGCAGGGGTTTCGCGGAGCACCGCTCCGCGCCTGCGTAACGGGCCGGCTGTGTAAAGCCGGCACTCCTCGAACGGATGAGAGCGTGGGGGCTCATCATTTTCCTTTGGCTTTCAGCGCCGCATCCAGGCGCGGATACACGCGGCGGGCGTTGCCTTCGTAGACCTTGTAGCGGTCGGCGTCGCTGAGGTTCTGCGTGGCCTCGATGTAGCGCTTGGTGTCGTCGTAGTTGAAGCCGGTCTCCGGGTCGATGCCGCGCACCGCGCCGATCATCTCGGAAGCGAAGAGGATGTTGTCCACCGGGATCACCTTGGTCAGCAGGTCGATGCCCGGCTGGTGGTAGACGCAGGTGTCGAAGAAAATATTGTTGAGCAGGTGGTCCTTCAGCAGCGGCTTCCTCAACTCCTGCGCCAGGCCGCGGAAGCGTCCCCAGTGGTAGGGCGCCGCGCCGCCGCCGTGCGGGATGACGAACTTCAGCGTCGGGAAGTCCCTGAACAAGTCGCCGGTCAGGCACTGCATGAAGGCCGTCGTGTCGGCGTTCAGGTAGTGCGCGCCGGTAGTGTGGAAGCAGGCGTTGCAGGAGGTCGAGACATGGATCATCGCCGGAATGTCGTGCTCGACCATCTTCTCGTAGATCGGGTACCACTGGCGGTCGGTCAGCGGCGGCTCCTTCCAGTGGCCGCCGGAGGGGTCCGGGTTGAGATTGATGCCGACGAAGCCGTACTCCTTCACGCACTTCTCCAGCTCGGGGAGGCAGGTTGAAGGACTCACGCCCGGCGACTGCGGCAGCATCGCTGCGCCGATGAAGTTGTCCGGGAAGAGCTGCGAGACGCGGTGGCACAGTTCGTTGCAGATCGCCGCCCAGGTGCTGCTGACCTGGAAGTCGCCGATGTGGTGGGCCATGAAGCTGGCGCGCGGCGAGAAAATGGTGAGGTCGGAGCCGCGCTCCTTCATTTTCGCGAGCTGGTTGGTCTCGATGGACTCGCGCAGCTCGTCGTCGCTGATCGAAAGCTCCGAGACCTTCGGCGCCAGCGCCGGGTCCTTGATGCCGGCGATCTGGCGGTTGCGCCACGCCTCCAGCGCCCTGGGCGCGGTGGTGTAGTGGCCGTGGCAGTCGATGATCATCGATGGGCTCCTGGTTTTCTGCATGGGGCAATCACGCCGGTTCCATGCCGTGGCGCCGCTTGGCGTCCACGGCGGCGGGCGATCGCATGAAGGCGAGCAGGGCACGCACGGCCTCGGGCTGGACCGCGGTGGCGCACAGGCCGGCCGAGAAGGTGGTGGCGATCTCGCTGCCGGGCGGCATCGGGCCGAGCACGTCGATGCCGGGTAGGTGCATCAGTTCGCTGAGCTGCTGGAAGCCGAGTTCGACCTCGCCGCCGGCCACCAGCCGGCCCACCGGCACGCCGGGCGGCGCCTGCACGATGCGGTCGCGGACGGTGTCGGCAATGCCCCAGCGCTCGAACAGCTTCGTCAGCGCCACGCCGCTCGGCCCGGTGGAATAGCCGAGCGTGCGCGCGGACAGCACGGCGCTCCGCAGCGCCTCTTCCGAGCCGATGTCCGGCCTCGCGCTGCCTTCGCGCACCGCTATCGCCACACCCGAGCGCACCAGGTCGGTCCTGCTGCCGGCGACCACGCGTCCGGCGGCGACCAGCTTGTCGATCGCGTCGGCGGCGAGCACCACCACGTCGAACGGCTCGCCGGCCTGGACCCGTTTGGCCGCATCCACGCCTCCCACCGACTCGAACGCGACCGCGACGCCGCTGCGCTGCAGGTATGCGCCGGCCAGTTCGGCCAGCACCCGGCGCGTCGCCATCGACGAGATGCCGGTGATGTTCGGAGTTTGCATTTGCCCCGCCCATAATGGATGGGGCGATTCTGGCAACACGGCCGGCATGTGCCTAGCCGCGCCGCGCACTACTAGCTATCGCGTTTTGTTATGGGCGCGGGCGGGCGGTGACGGCACGCCCTGCGCCGCCGCCAGGATCAGCTCGCGCAGCATGCGCAGCACGTGCCTGGTCAGGGGCGTCAAGGGCTTGTGCGCGGAAACCGCCAGGCACAGCGTGCTGGTCAGGCGCGGCTCGGTCAGCGGGCGCAGGACGAAGGCCTCCGGCTGGCCCGAGGCGGCCAGCGCGGTGGGCGTCAATATGGCATGGCCGTGGCCGGCGCGCACCAGTTCCAGGATGGACTGCACGCTGGAGATCTCCAGCGTGACATCCAGCTTGTGGCCGGCGAGCGCGGCCTGGGTCTCCAGAAGCTTGCGGATGGCGTGGCTGCGCTCGGGCAGGATGAGCGGAAAGCGCGCCAGCTGGGCCAGCGTCACCGTGCCGCGGGGACCGACTTTCTTCCCGGCGCGCTTCCCACCCAACTTCTCCGCCGGGCTGACCAGCCCGAGCGGCTCGTCCAGCACCGGGGTGAGTTCCAGCGCCGCCTGCGACTCCGGGTTGTGCAGCAGGCCGACGTCGACCCGCCCGGTGGAGATCCATTCGCCCAGATGGGTGGACAGCCCCTCGACGATGGCCAGCCGCGCCTTCGGCAGGCTGCGGCGGAAGCCCTCCACCAGGGGCAGAGTGAGCAGCCGGCCCATGCTCGGCGGCAGGCCGACGACGATGCGCCCGGCCGGTTCGCCGCGGGTGTTCTCGATGTCCTCGCGCACCCGCGACATGAGCTGCAGGATGCCGATGCTGTGGTCGAACAGGCGCTTGCCGGCCTCGGTCAGCACCACGCCGCGGCCGGTGCGCTGCAGCAGCGCGATGCGCAAATCGGTTTCCAGCAGCCGCACCTGGCGCGACAGGGCCGGCTGGGCAATGTTGAGGATCAGCGCCGCCTTGCTGAAGCTGCCCAGCTCGGCGACGCGCACGAAGTATTCGAGCTGCTTGAGGTTCACGATCCGGCCTCCGGGGGCCCGGCGGGGCTCCCATAACAAAACGCGATATCTAATAGTACCCGCATCGGCTTGGCTTGGCTTGGCCTGCCCTCCTCCCGCGTCTCGATGAGCGCCAGGCCCTGGTGCCGGAGCGCGGCCGCGTGGTATTTTCCGGCGAGAGCGAGACGTTGCGCCGCAACCGCTCGCGGCTCGACACCTGTTCAAGAGGATCGTCAACATGACGCCTTCGCCTTACGGGCCGGGATCGTCCGGCGACTAGGGCCTGCCATGCTGCGCCGGGCCTGCCTGATCGCTGCGCTCATCGGCGCATTGCCCGCCTGCGCCCCGCCGCCGCCAGTGCCGGCGGCAACATCACCCGCCCCCGCGGATTTTCCCGAATCCCGCTACCGGCAGGCCGAGGCGCAGGGCCGCAAGGTGCTGCGCGTGGATCCGGCCCTTTCGCTCGTGGTCATCGAAGTGCGTCGCGCCGGCGTGCTCGCCGGCCTCGGCCACGACCACGTGGTGGCCAGCCACGATGTGAGAGGTTACGTCGATCCGGAAGAAGGGCGGTCGGACCTCTATGTTCCGCTGCGCCGGCTCGTCGTGGACGAGCCCGGCCTGCGGGCGGAAGCGAAGCTCGACACGCAGCCTTCGCCTGACGCCATCGAAGGCACGCGCCGCAACATGCTGGAGAAAACCCTCGACGCGGAGCGTTTTCCCTTCGCGCTCATTCGCGCAAGCCGGGGCAATGCCGACCTGTCGGCCTTGAGCGTCACGATCACGCTGCATGGCGCGACGCGCACATTCGAAATCCCGGTGCAGACCGAAACCCTTCCGGGCGGGATCGCCGTCAGCGGGCGGATGACGTTCAATCAAACCGACTTCGGCATCATCCCCTATTCCGTGCTCGGCGGCGCGCTGCAGGTGCAGGACCGTCTGGACCTGCGCTTTCGCATTCTCGTGACAAGCGGATGGGGAAATGAACCTAACTGAGCAGAGTCCGCGCGCCGGAAACATCCGGCATCTTGGGCATCTTTTCGCTGAACGCCTGGCTGGCTGCCCCGGCATCGGCAGGCTGGCATTCGAGTGCGTAGCCGCAGCCGTGAAGCGTGCGAATTGTCGTGGCGGTGCCTTCCAGCTTCTTGCGCAGGCGGTGGATGGAAACCTCGATCGTGTTAAAACTGGCTTCCTGGTCGAAGTTGTAGAGCCGGTCGAGCAGGTGCTCCTTGCTCACCGGACGGCCTCCGTTGCGCAGCAGCACCTCCAGAATCCCGGTTTCGCGCGCCGAAAACGGCAACAAACGATCATTGAAGTAGATGCTGCGCGACACCGTGTCGAAGGACAGGCCGGCATGCGATATCCTGACGGGCACGCCGCACGGCCCGCGCCGCAGCAGGGCGCGCACCCGCGCCCGCAGTTCGCGGAGGCCGAAAGGCTTGACCAGGTAGTCGTCGGCGCCGAGGTCGAGGCTGCGCACCTTGGCATCCTCGCTGTCGCAGGCGGACAGGACCAGCACCGGCACGGTCGAGCCGCGCGCCCGCAGGCGGCGCAGCACCTCGAAGCCGTCGAGCCTGGGCAGCGACAGGTCGAGAATCAGCAGATCGAACACCGCGTCCTGCAACACCATGTCGGCGATCTGGCCGTTGGTGGCCAGATCGACGGCATAGTCCGTGCAGGGAAGCGCCGACCGCAACGCTTCTCCCACGGCGGAATCGTCTTCGACGATGAGTATCCGCATGCCCTCCTCCTCTGCATCCCGCCCTGGCGCCGGCCCGTTCTTTGCCGCAATGCAGCATTACAGGGTCCCAAAAGCTTGTTACAGTCGCAACGCCAATTCTTATGGCGGGCTGTAAGGTTTTTGTAAGCGTGTCAATCCTAGCATCAGTCGCTGCAATGAAACAGTACTTAAGAAATAAAGAAAGTACGCAATATGGAGCGGCGTCCAGGCGCCCCGCCCTTGAGTGTCAACCTGCATGATTAGAGGAGGAGTCCATGCAACTGACTGAAAAGCACCATGAGTACTGGCAAAGGAACCTGAGAATAACGGCGATCCTGCTGTTCATCTGGTTCTTCGTCACCTTCGTCATCGGCTATTTCGCCAGGGAACTGAGCAACATCACCGTGCTCGGCTTCCCGCTCCCGTTCTACATGGGTGCGCAGGGCTCGCTGATCATCTACGTTGTCATCATCTGGTTCTACGCCCGCTACATGAACAAGCTGGACATGGAATACGGCGTGCACGAAGGGGAGGATGAATAACATGGCTCAAGCCCAATCGGCATTCAACCAGCAGCTGAAGAAGTACTACAGCTTCTATACCGGCGGTTTCCTCATCTTCCTGGTGCTTCTCGCCATCGCCGAGCAGATGGGTATGACGCCGAAGTGGATCGGCTACATGTTCCTCTTCGCCACCATCGGCCTGTACGCCGGCATCGGCTTCATGAGCCGCACGGCCGACGTTTCCGAGTACTATGTGGCCGGGCGGCGCGTGCCGGCCTTCTTCAACGGCATGGCGACCGGCGCGGACTGGATGAGCGCGGCCTCCTTCATCGGCATGGCCGGCACGCTCTACCTCACCGGCTATGACGGCCTGGCCTTCGTGCTGGGCTGGACGGGCGGCTACTGTCTGGTGGCGCTGTTCCTGGCGCCCTACCTGCGCAAGTTCGGGCAATTCACCATCCCGGACTTCCTCGGCGCCCGCTTCGGCGGCAACATCCCGCGCCTGATCGGCGTGATCGCCGCCATCATCTGCTCCTTCACCTACGTGATCGCACAGATCTACGGCGTCGGCATCATCACCAGCCGCTTCACCGGCCTGGAGTTCGGCATCGGCGTGTTCGTCGGCCTTGCCGGCATCCTGGTGTGCTCCTTCCTCGGCGGCATGCGCGCGGTGACCTGGACCCAGGTGGCCCAGTACGTCATCCTGATCATCGCCTACATGATCCCGCCCGTATGGCTGGCCATGAAGCAGACCGGCGTACCGGTTCCGCAGGCGGTCTACGGCTACCAGCTGCAGAAGGTGACGGCGATCGAGAAGGAGTTCAACGACGCCAGCACGCCGAAAGGCCAGAAGGAAGCCGAAGTCCGCAAGATATTCAAGGACCGGGCCGCCGCCGCCGA
>PNJM01000081.1 GCA_013821865.1 Rhodocyclaceae bacterium | reverse complement strand
CGCCGCCCCGGATGCCGGCGGCGCGACGAGGGCGACGGCCAGCGGGCGCGGCGGTGCGAAGGAGCGCACCGCGGGCGCCGCCAGGGCGAGCAGGGCGGCGCCATGCGCGGCGGCGACAACAGCCAGCAGCCAGCGGGGTGCCTCATCCGGCGTGTTCAATTCCGATCCTCACGTTCGTCGAGTCGACCAATTCAGGAAATTTGGCTGGCTCGTCCGAACGGGCGGACTGGCTGGCTGGAAGCGCCGGCTGGGCCGGTGCGATTAATGTGCTACGACAGTTCCCCCATCTGCGACTGCAGGTAGTTCTGCAAGCCGACCTTGTCCATGAGGTCGATCTGCGTTTCGAGGAAGTCGATGTGCTCCTCGGTGTCCTCGAGGATCTCCTCGAAGAGTTCGCGCGAAACGTAATCGCCGCAGGTCTCGCAGTGCGCCACGGCATCGAGCAGGGTGGCGCGCGCGGCGTGCTCGAGCTTGAGGTCGGCGCCGAGCATCTCGGGCACGTTCTCGCCGATCATCAGCTTGTGCAGGTCCTGCAGGTTGGGCAGCCCCTCGAGGAAGAGCACGCGCTCGATCAGCTTGTCGGCGTGGTGCATCTCCTCGATGGATTCCTCGTACTCCTTCTTGCCCAGCTTGTTCAGACCCCAGTTCTTGTACATGCGGGCATGCAGGAAGTACTGGTTGACCGCGGTCAGCTCGTTGGTCAGGGCCTTATTGAGGAATTGCAGCGTCTTCTTGTCGCCTTTCATGGTTTCTCCTTGGCCTTGGAACGGGGGCAATTGCCGCAATCCTTGCTGCATCGCGGCTTTTCGGTCTGCGTGCTGCCCGCACCCCGCAGCAGCCCCTGGGCGTAACTGGCGCAGCGGCCGCATTCGAGCGCCATGCCCAGGTGGGCCTGCAGGCCGCGCAGGTTGCGCACGCCTTGCTCCACCGCCCGGATGACCTGGGAATCGGTTATCGCGTTGCAGATGCAGACATACATAGTCTAGCCTCCAGGAAATCCGTTTGCCCGTTCATTTCGTCAGGATCAGCTTGCCGTTCTTCGTCTCGCGCAGGCAGTAGATTTCGCCCCTGTGCTCGATTCGCGCTTCGCGCCGTCCGCGCAGCACTTCCGCGCTGGATAGTGGCGAGGCGGCGGGACGGATTTCGCCATTCGCGGAACGGGCTGGGGGCGAACCCTCGTCCGTTGTCGTGGTGCGGCTTTTCACCATACGAAGAACACCCGGTGCCAGGCCGCGGCCATCAGGGCCAGCGGCGCGAAGTAGAGGACTGCCGCCGTCACTGCGCGCGGCCGGCTGCCGGCGCGCTGTGCGAGCAGACGCAGGCCGAGCCAGGCCGACCAGGCCACGCCCAGGCCGAGCAGCGTCGCGCGGGCCGGGTCGAGCCAGCCGAAGACGATTCCCTCGGCACGCAGTTGCGTCAGCGTCAGCATCGAGAGGCCGAGGAAAACGCCGAGCCCGGCCAGCGGGATCAGTCCCATCGCCAGCACGCGCCAGTTCATCCGGGCGATGCGCGCCGCGGCGGCGAGGCAGAGCAGGATCGTGCCGCCGAGCGCGAGCGCCGCGCCGCCTATGTAGGCGAGGATCATCGCGCCGTCCAGCCAGGTGAACACGTCGCTTGCTTCCGGGTAGTGCGTAAGCAGCCACCAGGGCGCGTTGTCCTCCAGAGGCAGGAACCATTCGTGCTCCACCAGCCATTCTGCGGCCTGTTGCTTCATCGCAATGAACCAGGGGCTGACCGTCCATTGAAAGGCGGCAACGGCTACACCGAGCAGGCCGAAGACCAGCAGCAGGGCCTCGCTGGTGCGCACGTCGCGCGGCGTGCCGGCGAGGATCTCCGCGTTGGGCGAGCGTGCCGCCAGTTGCACCGCGTCCCGGTGGCCGCTGCAGCGGCCGCAGGAATGGCACTGGGCGTTGCCCTTGAGGTGCCGCACGTCGAGCAGCGGTGCGCAGTCCACGGCCGCGGTGCGCACGGGGTGGCGCTTCCAGGCTTCCGGGTCGACGCGGAAATGCAAGGGTGCCACGCGGGCGAGCAGAGCGAACACGCCGGAAACCGGGCAGAGATAGCGGCACCACACGCGCTTGCCCTGGCCATACACGTAGCCGATCGCCACGGCGGCGACGGTGGAGCCGCCCAGTACCAGCAGCGCCGCCTTCGGGTACTCATACACGCTCACCAGTTGCCCGTAGACCGTCGTGGCGACGAAGGCGAAGAACGGCCAGCCGCTCCAGCGCAGCCAGCGCGGGATGGCTTTGCCCAGTCCGTGCCGGCTGGCGAATTCGGCTAAAGCTCCTTCCGGACACAGCACGCCGCACCAGACGCGCCCCAGCAGCATGGTGCTGAGAATGACGAAAGGCCACCAGATGCCCCAGAAGGCGAACTGGGCGAAGAGGGTCAGGTTGTCGACCATGGTCGCGCCCTGCGGTGGCAGCGGCAGGAAGGCGGGCACGGCAACGAGGACGGCGTAGGCGAGGACCACGAACCACTGGATGCCCAGGATGAGGCGGCGATGGCGTGCCATGGCGTCCCCCAGGCGGACGAGGCGGCCGCTGCGGGCGGGCGGGACGAAGCTGAGGATATGCGTGCGTTCCATGGCTCTAGCGGATGGAAGTGGGGGAGGTGCGGCGCAGCCGCCAGAAGATGAGCCGGTCCTCCGCGAGCGCAACCGGAGCGGGGCACGCCACGGCCGTCGCAAGAGCCAAACGCCACAGAACGACCATCTGTCGTCTCCTTGCTTCAGTAGGTGAGCTGGACACGCGCCCCAAGGATCTTGACCGGCTTCGTGTCGGGACTCGCAGCAGGGTTGCGTATCAACTGGAAGTCCGGCGTAATATCGAGGCCCTTGTGTATCTGATAGCGGTAGAAGATCTCGGCGGTCTTTTCCCAGCCGCTGGCGGCGAAGCCGTAGTCGGGGACGCCATCGGCGTCGGCGTCGAGGATGGCCGATTGGGCGCGGAAATCCGCGCTGGCGCGGTTGACGCCGAGGGCAATGCCCAGCGCGTCGGCGGCCCGCCGCCAATAACCGCCGCTAATCTGGGCGCCGAGGCTCGCGGTGCGGTCGAACGGCAATCCGTCTCCGCGGGCTGCGCCGTACCGCCCGAAGACCGTGACGGCGTCATGGATGCGCTGATCGAAGTTGAGACCGAAACCCGTGTGCCGCTCCGTCTGTCCGGCGACGAAGGTCGGGGCCTGGCCGTTGCGCCAAACGAAGGCGCGATAGTTTCCTTCCAGTCCACCGAACAGCCGCTGTTTGGTTTCGGCCTGGACGATGACAAACGGCGATTTCATCGATTCGCTGAAGTTGGCGCTCTTGCCTGAAGCGAAGACGCCCAGCGACAGCCCATAGCTCTCGGAGGGCTTCCTGCGCTCGCTGAGGTAGGCCAGCCGCAAGCCGGGCGAAAATCCGAAGCCGTCTGCCCCGACGTTCGCCGCGAGTGGGTTGTCGAGCAGGGCGTTGTGCACGAAGATGCTCGACAGGAACTGCCGGGTCTCGTCGTTGGCCCCCGCGTTCTGGTCGAAGAATCCGAATGGATCCATCTTGCCGAAGTTCACCGTCAGTTTCTCGCGCGACAAGGACTTGACGCCGGCGAGCGGCAGGGGAATGTCTGCCTGGTACCAGGCCTGGGCGAGCATCACTGCGCTGGAGTCGGGTTCGATGACCGAGCCGAGCTGGAAGGAACTGGCGTTGGGGCCGACGAACGCGGTCAATTTCTCGGAAACGCCCTTGCCCTGGCCGATGCGGAAATGGCCGAAGAGCTTGCTATCGATGTTTCCGGTGCTGACGGTCGGCGTGGTCACGGTGACGTCTGCACGGTAATTGACGAGCGTGCCAGGGCTCGTGTCGACGCCCCTCAGCCGCTGGCCGACGCTGGTGAAGCTGGCGCCGGCCGAGAAGCCATCAAGCCCTTCGATTATCTTCGCCTGCTTCTGGATATCCAGGGCAGTATATTCGGCCCCCTTGAGCCGGGCGGTCAGCTCAGGCTCCTTGTCGCTGATGGAGTCTTTGTTCAAAGCCTCGTCGATCTGCGCATTGCGCGTCTCGAGGGTCTTTATCCGTGCATCGAGGTCGCTTTGCGGAGCAGGCGAAGCTTTCCGTCTCGCCTGCAGTTCCGCGTTCTCCTTTTCCAGCCTCTGGACACGCTCGGCAAGGCGCTTCAGTTCGGCCATCAGTTCGATGTTGGAAGGCTCAGCGGGCCAGGCCGTGTTTCCCGCCAACACCAAGGCCGCCGCCACCGCGGACTTTGCCGCGTATTTCAGCGGTCGCTTCATCTCAGTACCCGCCCTTCTTGCCGATGCCGGCGAAGGTGAACTCCCACTCCACCTCGAAGGTCTTGAACCACGGACGCACGCCGGTGAGGCGGTCGGTGTGGCGGCCGAGGTGCTGGCCCATGGGGTTCTCCTTGGCATTCGGCGGATAGATGATGTATTTCACCTTGTATTTGCCCGGGCCCATGAGTTTCACATTGTCGCCGTAGTGGGGGCCGTCGCTTGCCACCATGGGCATGAAGTCCCCCTTGATCTTCTCGCCCGAGGGCAGCTTGGTGACTTCATACTTAACATGCAGGAAGGGAATCCAGAAGCCTTCCGGATAGCCATTGGGGTTGTTGGCGAGCGCATGGATGTCGGCTTCCAGGTGGACGTCGGATTCGGACGCCTTGCGCATCATGCCCTCGGGCTCCATCTCGATCGGCTGCAGGTAGACCGCGGCGATTTCCATGCCGGCCACGTTGTTGGGCGTGCCGATGGGGTATTCCAGGGCCTGGGCGGCCGTGGAGGCGAAGAGCGCAAACGATATCAGGGCGACGGCCCGGGAAAGATGTAGCATGAGACCCCCTTTGTCTTATAAATAGAAATACGAACGATTCGCATTATCGTGAAACGAACGGCGACTGTCAAGATGGGTTCGAAAGATAGGATCGGTATTGGATCGAGAGGGATGCTGCGGCGCGGTATCGGGGCACAGCAGCCTGTATAATCAGGACTTTTCCGGCAGGGCCAGCAAAATGAACCTCGATCGCGTGAATTCGGGGCGCGACCTCCCCAACGACTTCAACGTCATCATCGAAATTCCGATGAATGCCGACCCCATCAAGTACGAGGTCGACAAGGAGACCGGCGCCATGTTCGTCGACCGCTTCATGTCGACGGCGATGCATTACCCCTGCAACTATGGCTACATTCCACATACCATTTCGGACGATGGCGATCCGGTCGATGTACTGGTGCTTTCTCCGGTGCCGCTCATTACCGGTGTGGTGGTGCGCTGCCGCCCGGTGGGCATGCTCAAGATGGACGATGAGGCCGGCGGAGACGCCAAGCTGCTGGCCGTGCCGGTGGACAAGCTGTGCAGCCTGTACCGCCACATACAGTCGCCGCGCGACCTGCCGGAACTGGTGCTGGCGCAGATCTCGCACTTCTTCGAGCACTACAAGGATCTCGAGCAGGGCAAGTGGGTGAAGGTAAAAGGCTGGGTCGGGGCGGAAGAGGCCAAGCAGGAAATCATGGACGGCGTCGCCCGCTATCAAGGCGCCGCCGAGAAACCGATGTTCTGAGGTCCGGCGTGGCCGCGGCACATGGCAGGATACTTGCGAGATGAGCTCCAGCATCAAGATTGCCGTCGCCCAGATCAACTGCACCGTCGGCGACCTGACCGGCAACGCGCGGAAGATTGCCGAATTCGCGGTGCGTGCCCGCGCTTCAGGCGCTCATCTGATGGTGACGCCGGAACTGGCGCTGTGCGGCTACCCGCCGGAGGACCTGCTGCTGCGGCCCGACTTCTACCGTGCCTGCGCGCGGGAACTGACCGAACTCGCCTGCCGCATCGAAGGCATCGCCGTGGTTGTCGGCCATCCGCTGGAAAGCGTGGGCGAGTACTACAATGCCGCCTCGCTGCTGCAGGGAGGGGAAGTCGCCGCGACCTACCGCAAGCATCGCCTGCCCAACTACGAAGTGTTCGATGAGCAGCGCTACTTCTCGCCCGGCTTCGAGCCTTGCGTGGTGGCGGTGAATGGCGTGCAGTGCGGCATCAACATCTGCGCCGACGTGTGGGATGAGGGCGCCGCCGAGGCGGCGCGCGCCGCCGGCGCAGAACTGTTGCTGGCGCTGAATGCCTCGCCCTATCACATGAACAAGCAGGCCACGCGCTACGAGGTGCTGCGCAGCCGCATCAAGGACACGGGCATTCCCGTGATCTACGCCAACATGGTCGGCGGCCAGGACGAGCTGGTCTTCGACGGCGCTTCCTTCGCCCTGGATCGCAATGGCCGGCTGACACACCAGCTGCCGCAGCTCGTCGAGGTGCTGGAGCTGATCGAGTACTCGGACGGCGATCTCAGGCCAGGTGCGATGGCAGCGGAGCATCCGCTGGAGGCGGAGGTGTACGCGGCGCTGACGCTCGGCGTGCGCGACTACCTGGGCAAGAATGGTTTCCCCGGCGCCATCATCGGCCTCTCGGGCGGCATCGATTCGGCGCTTACGCTGGCCATCGCCGTCGATGCGCTTGGCGCCGACAAGGTGCGCGCCGTCATGATGCCCTCGCCCTACACCGCCGATATCAGCCTGGAGGATTCGCGCCGGATGGCGGAGACGCTCGGCGTACGCTATGACGAAATCCCCATCGAGCCGGCGATGAGAACTTTCGCCGGCATGCTGGCGAAGGAATTCGCGGGGCTGCCCGCCGACACCACCGAGGAGAACCTGCAGGCGCGCATCCGCGGCATGATCCTCATGGCGCTGTCGAACAAGTATGGAACCATCGTGCTCACCACCGGCAACAAGAGCGAAATGGCGGTGGGCTATGCCACGCTTTACGGCGACATGGCGGGCGGCTTCGCGGTGATCAAGGACATCTTCAAGACCATGGTCTATCGCCTGGCGCGCCATCGCAACGCGGTCTCGCAGGTGATTCCCGAACGGATCATCACCCGTCCGCCCTCGGCCGAGCTCAAACCCGGCCAGACCGACCAGGACACGCTGCCGCCCTACGAGGTGCTGGATGCCATCATCGAGGCCTACATGGAGCGCGATCTCTCGCCGCGCGAGATCGTGGCGCTGGGTTATGCGGAGGCCGACGTGCGGCACACGGTGAGCATGCTGAAGCGCAGCGAGTACAAGCGTCGCCAGGCGCCGGTCGGCATCCGCGTCACCAAACGAGGCTTTGGCAAGGACTGGCGATATCCGATAACATCGGCTTACGCCGACGAATGGTGAGACATCCCCCGCCCCCTTCCCCGGGAAGAGGGTGACGGGGGCTCAGCCGCTTGCGCGGCTTCGGAAAATTGACACCGAGGGATTACCGAAATGAAGAAGATCGAAGCGATCATCAAGCCGTTCAAGCTCGACGAAGTGCGCGAGGCGCTGTCCGAAGTCGGCGTGACGGGCCTGACCGTGACCGAGGTCAAGGGTTTCGGCCGCCAGAAAGGTCATACAGAGCTCTATCGCGGCGCCGAGTACGTCGTGGATTTCCTGCCCAAGATCAAGATCGAAGTGGTCGTGGCGGAGAACACCGTCGAACCGGCCATCGAGGCCATCATCAAGGCGGCGCGCACCGGCAAGATCGGCGACGGCAAGATCTTCGTCACGCCGGTCGAGCAGATCGTGCGCATCCGGACCGGCGAAACGAACGAGTCCGCGATCTGAAGATCGCGGACTCGTTGCCAGACAGGCCGCCATCCCCCCCGACCCAAGGCTGTCCGGCTCGCTGCGCTCGGAAATTGCGACGTTGCGGCTTCAGCGCGGCGTCCGCAACAGCACCACCACCGCCCCCGCACCGCCTTCGGTTGCCCGCGCCTGGCAGTAGGCCAGCACCTCGGGGCGGTTCGCGAGCCAGTTCTTCACCAGTCCCTTCAGCACCGGCTCGCGGCCAGGCGAGCCGAGTCCCTTGCCGTGGATGATGCGCACGCAGCGCAGCCCGCGCTTGAGCGAACCGGCGAGGAATTCCGCCAGCAGCAGGCGCGCCTCGTGGCGCGTGGCGCCGTGCAAGTCGAACTGATCCTGCACCACCCAGCGGCCGCGTCGCAGGTCCTTCAGCGTGGTGCGCGCCAGGCCCGGGCGGAGGAAGGAGGCTTCCTCGCCGCCTTCGAGCAGAAGCTCCAGCGGTGCCGGCGCGAGCGTCTCGGCAAGCGCTGCCGCTTCGTCTAGCTCCCGCTGGCGGGGAACGGCCGCCGGGGGCGGCGGTTCGTGATGGACCCTGTCGCGGGCGAGCGGCCGGGCGCCTGCCACCGCCTCGCGGAACAGCGCGCGCTCTTCCTCGCTGGGAGAATGCCCCCCACGTTCGCTTCGCTTCACTGCCCCCCAAGGGGGCGCAGGCCTCCCTTGGGGCGGCCCGGCAGGAGGACTGAGGGACGCCCGCCGCCTGGCCATGGTCAGGCCAGGCCCAGTCCGTCGAGATACTTCTCGGCGTCCAGTGCCGCCATGCAGCCGGTGCCGGCGCTGGTGACGGCCTGCTTGTAGATCTGGTCCTGCACGTCGCCGGCGGCGAAGACACCGGGAATGCTGGTCTGCGTGGCGTTGCCGTTGCGGCCGCACTGGGTGATGAGATAGCCGTTGTCCATCTCCAGTTGCCCCTCGAAGATGTCCGTGTTCGGCTTGTGGCCGATGGCGATGAAGACGCCTTGCAGGGCGATCTCCCTGGCGGCGCCGGTCTTGACGTTCTTCACGCGCATGCCGGTGACACCGCTCTTGTCGCCCAGCACTTCGTCCAGGGTGCTGTCCAGTTCGAGCACGATGTTGCCGTTCCCGGCCTTCTCCATGAGCTTGTCGATCATGATCTTCTCGGCGCGGAACTTGTCGCGGCGGTGGACCAGGGTCACCTTTTTCGCGATATTGGCGAGGTAGAGCGCTTCTTCGACCGCGGTGTTGCCGCCGCCGATGACGGCGACGTCCTGGCCCTTGTAGAAAAAGCCGTCGCAGGTGGCGCAGGCGGAAACGCCGCGGCCCGAAAAGGCCTCTTCCGAGGGCAGTCCGAGGTATTTCGCCGTGGCGCCGGTGGCGATGATGAGGGCGTCGCAGGTGTAGGTGGCGTTGTCGCCGATCAGGGTGAAGGGTTTTTCCTTCAGCCTCGCCGTGTGGATGTGGTCGAAGATGATCTCGGTGTTGAAGCGCTCGGCATGCCTCTGGAAGCGCGCCATGAGATCGGGGCCCTGCACGCCGTCGGCGTCGGCCGGCCAGTTGTCCACGTCGGTGGTGGTCATCAGCTGGCCGCCCTGGGCCAGGCCGGTGACGAGCACCGGCTTCAGGTTGGCTCGGGCGGCATAAACGGCGGCGGCATAGCCG
>PNJM01000080.1 GCA_013821865.1 Rhodocyclaceae bacterium | reverse complement strand
CGCGGCACCGCCACCTTCATGATCCTCGGCGACCTGTGCACCCGGCGCTGTCCATTCTGCGACGTCGGCCACGGCAAGCCGCTGCCGCCCGACGCGCAGGAGCCGGGCAACCTGGCGCGCACCATCGCAGAGATGAAGCTGCGCTACGTCGTCATCACCAGCGTGGACCGCGACGACCTGCGCGACGGCGGCGCCCGGCATTTTGCCGACTGCATCCGTGCCGTGCGCGAACTGTCGCCCGGCACGCAGATCGAAATCCTCGTGCCGGACTTCCGCGGCCGCATGGACATCGCCGTCGACATCCTCACTGCCACGCCGCCGGATGTCTTCAATCACAACCTGGAAACGGTGCCGCGGCTCTACAGGCAGGCGCGGCCCGGCGCCGACTACGCGCATTCGCTGGCCCTGCTCAAGGCATTCAAGGCGCACAATCCGCAGCTGCCGACCAAGTCGGGGCTGATGGTCGGCATCGGCGAGACGGATGAGGAAATCCTCGAAGTCATGCGCGATTTGCGCGCCCATGACGTGGACATGCTGACCATCGGACAGTATCTGGCGCCTTCGGGTCATCATCTGCCGGTGCTGCGCTATGTTCACCCGGACGTGTTCGGGATGTACGAACAAGAAGCGCAGGCGATCGGCTTTTCGCATGCCGCCAGCGGGCCGATGGTGAGGTCGAGCTACCATGCCGACCGGCAGGCACACAAGGCCGGTGTCGTCTAGAATTTCAGTGGAGGCTGCATGAACGTGAAATGGCTCAAGCTGTTCCTCGCCACAGCAATGCTGGCCGCTGCCGCGGCTCATGCCGAAGTCAGGATCGGCCGGCCGGTGCCGGCCTTCGACACCCTGCTGCTCGACGGCAAGAAGCTCGCCGCCGCCGATCTCAAGGGCAGGCCGGTGCTGGTGGTGTTCTGGGCCACCTGGTGCCCGACGTGCCGCAAAGAGCTGCCGCAATTGCAGAAGCTCTACGAGCGGCACCGCGGCAAGGGTTTCGAGATAGTGGCGCTGTCCATCGACGCCGAGAGCATCGAGGTGGAAGAGTTCTGGAAGGACCACGGCTACCGCTTCCCCGTGGCCATGCGCACGCCGGAGCATTCGAAGGTCTTCGGCGTCATCAAGGGCCCGCCGACCTTCTTCCTCATCGATCGGCAGGGTGCGCTGCGCTTTACCCACCGCGGCGAACTGGGTATAGGCAGGCTTGAGGCCCAGGTCTCGCCGCTGCTCGGGAAATAACTACTCCTTCCGCGTCTGCGCCAGTGCGGAGTCCACGGCGCGCTTGTAGTACATGTAGTCCATCTCCGGCGCCGGCGCACCCAGGCGCGTTGCCGCGGCAGACACCTGGCCGCGGTGGTGCACCATGTGGGTCATCATGTGCGTGAGGATGTCGCGCGCCCAGTTGCGCCGGTCCTTGCCGTCCGTGCTGCGATAAGCCACTTCCGATTCGAAAAAGCCGTCCGGCCGCGCCTCCAGCCAGTGCTGCAGCTCGCGCATCTCCAGGCGCAGCGCCTGCTTCAGTTCGCGCCAGTCGGGATGGTGGATCTGCCTGAAGTCCGTCAGCGGGTTCTCGCCCTGCAGGCGCAGGCGCCAGAGCTCGGAGACCACCAGGATGTGATCCATCGTGTGGTGGATCGAGCCGAAGAACAGGCCCTGCGGTTCGCTCAGTGCCTTCGGATCGAGCCGGTCGAGGCACTCGAACAGCACCTGGTTGGCCCAATGCTGGTAATCGGCCTGGTAAATGAAATACTGCCGCCAGGAAAGTCCACTCATGCCGCCTCCTTCAACAGTTTGTCGACATCAGCAACAAGGATCGCACCGGCGCCTTGAAGGAGGCGCTGATCCAAGGTTCCGCCGCCGCCGTGGCGAAACCCGGCAAGGCCAGCAGCCTCATCCGGAAAGTCTTCGGTGCTGTGAAGTAACTTGGTCACACAGGACGCCGGCCCTCCAGGGCGGCAATGCGCCGCTCCAGCGTGTCCGTCTTCTCTCCAAGGTCCGCAGCCGCGGCGGCCAGGGCCGCGCTGTCGCGCTTGAGCACCCATTGCGGCTGCTCGTGGACCACATACTCGGCCAGGTTTTCCGCCGCCCGCCGCACCGCGTCCTTCTGCGCAGACACGATGGTGCGCGCGGCCTGCGCCAGCCGGTGTGCGGCGATGTCGCCGACGAAGCGGCTGAGGTCCTCCTCGGCATCCCAGTCGAGGTTGCGCAGGACGAAGCTCAGCGCCTCGGCGAATTCCGCCGAACCGCTCACGCGCACGCCGCGCATCAGCGCCTCGCGGCCTTGCAGCGCGGCGAAGGGGGCGCCGGCGGGCAGGGCAATCTCGACTTCGATGGCGCTGTCGCCGAGGGACTCCAGCGTGCCGTCGGCGGCGATCCTGAATTCGAACTGCCACGGCGGCAGGACGATGCGGGCGCGGTGGCCAGCGAAGGGCGTGAGGCGCTCGCGCGCCCATGGTGCAGCCGCGAGCAGGTGGTTGAGGGCGCCGAGGGCAACGAGGTCGAGCATGCGGAGACCAAATAAAAAAAGGGGCCTTGCGGCCCCGGTTTTATCAGTGTCAGGCCTCCTGCCGGGCCGCCCTGACCGAAGGAAATCCCCGTGGGACAAGGGAGGCCTGCGCCCACTTGGGGGGCAGTGAAGCCAAGCGAACGTGGGGGGCGTTCATCTTAGTTGAATTGCTGAATCCCGGCGATGACCCAGCCGCGGCTGCCATCCACCGGCTTGGCCAGATGCCACACCTCGTCGAAGGCTTCCGGTGCGCCGGCCTCGCTTTCGCGGATGGCGCCGGAGAAGCGCACGCTGGCGACATGCCGGGCGCCTTCCGTGGTGACATCGAGCAGCGCCGCATTGAGCGTGACGACATCGGTCTGCTGCGGCGCATTGCCGCGTTCTTCCATCTGCAGCTTGATCTCGGCGAACATCTCGGGCGTGGTGAAGTTGCGGATGTCCTCGATGTTCTTGGCGTCGTTGGCCGCCTGCAGGCGCACGAAGTTGAGCTTGGCCTGGCGCAGGAAGCCCTCGACGTCGAAGCCGGCGGGAACGCTGACCGGTGAGGCTGCGGGCGAGGGCACCGCGCTGCCGCCGGGTGCCGGTGCCTCATACGCCGTCGGGCCGGGATTGACGCCGCCGGCGTACTGCAGCGGCTGGGCCTGCGGCGCCTTGCGCCGGAACAGCAGGCGGATGACGAAGAACACGGCGAGGCCGATCAGCAGCAGCATCACCACCGAAGCGAAGCCCTCGCCCATGCCGAGGTGCGAGAACAGCGCGGCCAGGCCGATGCCGGCGGCAAGCCCGGCGATCGGGCCGAGCCAGCGGCTCATGCCGGAAGGCTGCGGTGCCGCCGCCGGCTGGGCCGGCTTGGCAGGGGCGACGTTCTGGGTCGGCGCGGCCGGCGTCGCGTCGCGCTTCATGACGCTGCTGTCGCGCTGCATGCCGGCGCTCTTGCCACCGCCCAGGCGCCTGGCTTCAGCGTCGCTCATGGCCAGCCCGAGGCCGACTACAATGGCGAAAAGTGCGGTCAAAACATTTTTCATGGTTACTCTCCTAGAATTTGTGGCCGCGGTGCAAGGCGACGACGCCCGCGGTCAGGTTGTAGTATTCGACCTTCTCCAGCCCGGCCCGTTCCATCATGGCCTTCAGCGTTTCCTGGTCCGGGTGCATGCGGATCGATTCGGCCAGGTACTGGTAGCTCTCCGCGTCGTTCGCCACCCGCTTGCCCAGCCAGGGCAGCACCTTGAAAGAATAGAAATCATACGCCGGTGTAAGCGGTTCCCATACCTTCGAGAACTCCAGCACCAGCAGGCGCCCGCCCGGCTTGAGCACGCGCGCCATTTCCGCCAGGGCCTGCTCCTTGTGCGTCATGTTGCGCAGGCCGAAGGCGCAGGTGACGCAGTCGAAGTGGCCGGAGGGGAAAGGCAGCTTTTCGCCGTCGCACTGCGCCGCCGGCATCCGGAAGCCGTGGTCGAGCAGGCGGTCGCGGCCGCGCGTGAGCATGGCGTTGTTGATGTCGGTAAGCCAAACCTCGCCTCTTTCGCCCACCCGCCTGGCGAAGGCGAGCGAGAGATCCGCCGTGCCGCCGGCCACGTCCAGCACGCGGTCGCCGGCCCGTACGCCGGAGACCTCGATGGTGAAGGCCTTCCACAGACGGTGCAGGCCGAGCGACATAAGGTCGTTCATCAAGTCGTACTTGCCGGCGACCGACGAGAAGACGCCGGCGACGTGCCTGGCCTTGTCGTTCTCGGCGACTTCCTTGAAGCCGAAGTGGGTCTTTTCCATGACGATGTCGATGTTCAGTGGTGTCCGCAGCCGCCGCCTTTGGGTGCCGCCGGATGGGCCGAAGCTTCCCGGCTGGCGCCGGCTTCTTCGAGGCGGGCGAGATAGTCGGCCCACAGCCGGTCCTTGTTGTCGCCCAGCCAGTACAGGTAGTCCCACGAATAGATGCCCGTGTCGTGGCCATCGGAGAAAACCGGCTGGACGGCGTACACGCCGACCGGCTCCAGATTAGTGATCTCCACATCCTTTTTGCCGGCCTGCAGCGTTTCCTGCCCCGGGCCGTGGCCGCGCACTTCCGCGGAAGGACTATAGACGCGCAGCAACTCGTAGCTCAACTCGAATTTCCGGCTGTTCGAGAAGCTGATTTCCATCATGCGCGACTTCTGGTGTAATTTGATCTCGGTCGGTATCGGGGTGTCTTTGTCGAGGCCGCCCATGTCTTTCTCCAGGCGTTCATGGACCGACAATGATACTCCAGAAGAGGGCCGGCATAACCGCGAGGCTTGTAGGGGCAGCTGTAATCAAACCGTCATCGGGCTGCAATAGACTGCTGACTGCTCCCGTTTCCAACGGAATGGTTATCCATGGCAGCGCAAATCCTAGTGGTGGAAGACGAACCGGCGATCCAGGAACTGATCGCGGTCAACCTGGTGCGCGCCGGCCATCACGTGCTGCGCGCCGCCGATGCCGAGACGGCGCAAGGCCTGGTGCGCACGGCGCTGCCCGACCTGATCCTGCTCGACTGGATGCTGCCCGGCATGTCCGGCATCGACCTGGCGCGCCGGCTGCGGTCCGAGCCGCGCACGCGCGAGGTGCCGATCATCATGCTGACGGCGCGCGGCGAAGAGCGCGACAAGATCGCCGGGCTCGAGACCGGCGCCGACGACTACATCACCAAGCCGTTTTCACCGCGCGAGCTGCTCGCGCGCATCACCGCCGTGCTGCGCCGCCGCGCGCCCCAGGCCACCGAGGACGCAGTCGAGGCCGGCGGGCTGCGCCTCGACCCGGCCGCCCATCGCGTCACGGCGGCAGGCAGCGAAGTGGCGCTCGGCCCGACCGAATTCCGCCTGCTGCATTTCCTCATGACCCACGCCGAGCGGGTACACAGCCGCGCCCAGCTGCTCGACCAGGTATGGGGCGACCACGTCTTTGTCGAAGAGCGCACGGTGGACGTGCACATTCGCCGCCTGCGCGCCGCGCTCGAAGCGAGCGGCCGCGACGCCCTGGTTCAGACGGTGCGCGGCAGCGGCTACCGCTTCTCGGCGGGAGCGCAATGAGCCCCCTGCGCTTTTCCATCCGGTTCCGGTGAACGCCATCCGGATCGGTGCCGCCGTCTCCCTCGGCGTCCTTGCTCTCGCCGCCCTCGTGGCCTGGCCATTCCTCGGCCCCGTCTGGGCGCTGGCGCTGCTTGCCGGCGGGCTGCTGCTGCTCGGCGCCCACCATTTGCGCAACCTCGACCGCCTGGCAAGCTGGATGAGAGAACCGCTGGGCGCGCCGGTGCCGCACGGCTCGGGTGCATGGGAGCATGTTTTCTCCGGCCTGAACCGCCGCGCGCGCAAGGCCATGCGGCAGCGCGAAGAACTGTCCGCCGCGCTCGAGCGCTTCCGCACGGCGGGGCAGGCCATGCCCGACGGCGTGGTGATCCTCAACCGGCAGAACCAGATCGAATGGATGAACGCCACGGCCGGCGGGCATCTCGGCCTTGACTCCAGGGTCGACATCGGCTCGCCGATCATGAACCTGGTGCGCCAGCCGGATTTCGTCATTCACCTGGAAAGCGGCCACTACGCCGAGCCCCTCATGCTGCACACCTCGCGCCGCCCCGGGACGGCGCTGGCCTTGCAGATCATCCAGTTCGGCGACGGCCAGAAACTGGTCCTCACGCGCGACGTCACGCAGATCGAGCGGCTGGAAACGATGCGGCGCGATTTTGTCGCCAACGTCTCGCACGAACTGAAGACGCCGCTCACCGTGGTCAGCGGCTTCATCGAGACGCTTGCCGACAGCCTGCGCGACCTGACGCCGGCGGAGGCGGAAAACTACCTGCGCCTCGCCCACGAGCAGGCCGAGCGCATGCGCCGCCTGATAGATGATCTCCTGACGCTCTCGGCGCTGGAAACGGGCGCGCCGCCGCCGGCCGATGAACGGGTCGACGTGCGCACGCTGCTGGCCGAGGTGGCGGAGGAGGCGAAGGCGCTCTCCGGCGGTCGTCATGCCCTCAGCGTCGATATCGACGGCGATGCGGCACTGCTCGGCAGCGCGCAGGAACTGCGCAGCGCCTTTTCCAACCTGGCCAGCAACGCCGTGCGCTACACCCCCGCGGGGGGCGCCATTCGGCTCTCCTGGCGCGCCGATGCGGGCGGCGGCCTCCTCACGGTCGAGGACAACGGCATCGGCATCGAGGCGCGCCACATTCCGCGGCTGACCGAACGCTTCTACCGGGTCGACCGCGGCCGCTCGCGCGAGAGCGGCGGCACCGGCCTTGGGCTGGCCATCGTCAAGCACGTGCTGACGCGTCACCAGACGCAGTTGGTCATCGAGAGCGAGCTTGGGCGCGGCAGCCGTTTCCTCGCGCACTTCCCGTCGCGGCGCGTGGCGGCAACTGAAAAAACTACAGTCTGAAAAAGCTGACGCGGTCGAAATCGGCGCCGCGAACGAGCAGCTCCGAGAGCCGCACCCGGGCCTGGTGGTCGGTGAAGACCTCGATGACGCGCTCGGGCTGGAACCAGCCGTGCGGGACGACCAGGGAGTCGGGCTCCTTCAGTGCCGGCATGGCCGGGAGCAGGAAGGCGCGCACGTAGTGCTCGGAGGGCGAGACGGTGGCGCCCGTGGGCCGGATGGCTATGCCCTTGGGGACGCCGGGCAGGACCTGCACGCCGGCCAGCAAGCCGCCGCTTGCCTCCAGCATCAACCAGCTCACCTGCGCCAGCAGGAAATGCTCGCCGTCGGGTGGTTTCAGGCAGAACAGCTGACCATGCTCGACACGCGCCCCGGCGGAGCCGCGTTGCAGGCGGAAGCCGGACACGGACTGGTCCGCCACTTCCCAGTTTTCCAGAGGATGGCCGAGCTGCGCCGTGCGCATCCTGAGCAGCTGCGTCGGATCGAGCTGGTCGCGGAAGGTCCAGATGCGCTCCATCTCGTCGCGGGAGTACATGCGGACATGCTCCGGCTGGGTGAACTCAGCCCCGCTGAGATGGTAGTGGATGGCCTCGAAGCCCAGGCATCCCCGGGCAATGCCGGAAGCGGCGCGGCGCCGGAAGCGGCGCGGCGTCGCATTCAGGCACCACGGCCGGTACAGCTGCATGATCTGATGGCCGGCCGCTGCGCTCGTGCAGTCCTCGCCCAGCCCGAGCGCGTCCGGCGAGAGGTTCTGCTTGAGCCGGGCAAGCAGTTGCTGCAATTCAGGGGCCAGGCGCGAGGTGTCGAAGCGGCGCACCGATTCGCCGCGGGGCAGGAGTTCCAGCGGCCGGGCGCCGCGATCCTGCATGAGGTCGATGCCGTAGCGGAGCGTCGTTTCGCCTTCGGCGGGCGGCAGCACGGCGGTGAATGGCGCGAAGCGCTGCGCCCAGCGCACGATCCAGCCGAATTCCCGCATGCCGCGGTTGTAGGGATTGGCCAGATCGACGAGAAGGATTGCGGCATAAGTCTCGGCGCAGCTCTGGCTCTTGCGCGTCTCGCCGAGCGGTTCGGGCACGGCCGTTGCGGCGATGCCCCATTCCTCGGCGGTGGCATAGAAGCCGTGCAGGTCGATCCAGACGCCCTGCGTCGGCTCGCGCCGCGCGCGGAAATGCTCGATGAGGACGCGGCCGGCGTAATGGATGCAGCGCTGGCAGACCAGGGCCAGGCGCTTCTGCACCGCCGCGTCGTTGCCGCCGAGCTGCGCCGCCTGGGCATAGGCGCGGGCCATCGCCTGCCACAGCGCCAGCACCTGCCGGAACGACTCTTCCTCGCCGGGCGTCGGCGGCAGCGGCTTGGCCGCATAAGGTTGTGCCAGCACGTCCTGCACGAAAGCGACCGCCGCGCGCGCCGTTTCCAGCACGTCGAGATAGGCGGCGGCCGGCGGCGGGTTGCGGCTCATGCCTTTCAGCAGCGCGGCGAGTTCCGTGCGCGCTTCGCGCGGGTTGGCCAGCGGCAGGGCGGTGATTTGTGCGATGCAGGCCTGCGCGTCGGAGCAGCCGGGGTTGTCGACCGGGCCTGCGGACGTGCTCATAGGCTGTCGAAAGCCGCCCGTTCGAAATCGCTGCCGCGGTCGAGCAGCCTGGTCAGGCGTATCTGGCGCGAAGATTCGGTGTACAGCTCGATGATGCGGGCAGCACGGAACCAGCCGGCGGGCACGATGACCGATGCCGGCTCATGCAGGGCCGGCACGGGCGGCAGCACGAAGCCGGGACGGTATTTCTCGTTGGCCGCCGAAAGTCCGCTGCCGCGCACCGCCACCGCCTGGGGCACGCCGGCCAGGATGTTCATGCCGGTTTGCAGTTCGGTGCCGCCCGCGATGCGCGACCAGCGCGCCACGGCGAGCAGGAAACCGCGCGCGCCGTCGGGCTGGAGCGCCACCAGCTGGCCGCCGCCGATGCGGCCGCCGGACTGCAAGAGCGGGCGTGCCAGGCGGAAGCCGGCGGCCGACTCGTCGAGCACCTGCCATTCCTCGACCATGAAGCCGTGCATCTGGCTGTAGTCGTCCTCGTGGCGCGTGGCGACGCGGCCGAAGGTGGCGATCTCGTCGGCCTGCTGCTTGGACACCGCGGCGCTTTGGCCGGGCTGGCGGAAGATCTTGCCCGAAAGGTAATAATGGATGGCGTCGAAGCCCGTCACCAGGCGGCAGGCGCCGTTGCCCGCGTGGCGCGGGTGCTGGCGGGTGGCGCCGCCCTTGAACCAGTACTGATAGAGATGCTTCAGCAGGTTCTCGCAGGCCGGCTGCACGCAATCCTCGCCCAATCCGAGCGAGACCGGGGAGTCGCCGCGCTGCAGGCGCCCGATGCGTTTCTTGATGCTGCGCGAGAGATCGGAGAGGTCGAGCCAGCGCAGTTCGCCGCCGATCCGGGGCAGCGCGACCTCGGGCCGGT
>PNJM01000079.1 GCA_013821865.1 Rhodocyclaceae bacterium | reverse complement strand
AAGTCCGGCGGCTACCTCATCATCGACCAGACCGAGGCGATGACCACGATCGACGTGAACACCGGCGGCTTCGTCGGCTCGCGCAACTTCGACGACACCATCTTCAAGACCAACCTGGAGGCGGCCCAGACCATCGCCCGGCAGCTCAGATTGCGCAACCTCGGCGGCATCATCATTACCGACTTCATCGACATGGAGAACGAGGAGCACAGGGCGGCGGTGCTGGCCGAGTTCAACAAGGCCCTCGCGCTCGACCACACGCGCCTGTCGGTCAACGGCTTCACCGCCCTCGGCCTGGTGGAGATGACGAGAAAACGCACGCGAGAGTCGCTCGCCCACGTGCTGTGCGAGCCCTGCCCGACCTGCGGCGGCCGCGGCGAGGTGAAGACGGCGCGCACCATGAGCTACGAGATCCTGCGCGAACTGCTGCGCGAGGCGCGCCAGTTCAATGCCCGCGAATACCGCGTGCTCGCCGCCCCCGCCGTGATCGATCTCTTCCTCGACGAGGAGTCGCAGTCGCTCGCCATGCTGTCCGACTTCATCGGCAAGCCGATCTCGCTGCAGGCGGAGTCGGGCTACACGCAGGAACAGTTCGACATCGTCCTGATGTAAGGAGGAGCGCGTGGCCAGCACCATCAGCGTGCCGCTGTGGCTGTTCCTGGTCCTCGCCTTGCTCGCCGCCTGGGCCGCCGGCGTGCTGCTGCTGGCGCCCGGCATGCGCTGGTTCTTCCGCCGCCGCATCAACGCGGTGATCCAGGAGATCAACACGCGGCTCAGGATCGAGCTGCCCTCCTTCAAGCTGACCCGGCGCGAAGTCCTGATCGACCGCCTGTTCCACGATCCGAAAGTGCAGGCCGCGGCCGAAGCCTGCGCCCGCGAAACCGGCGAGCCGCTGGTCGAGGTGCGCCGTCGCATCGACCGCTACGCGCGCGAGATCGTCCCTTCCTTCAACGCCTATCTGTATTTCCGCATCGGCTACTGGCTGGCCAAGACCGTGGCACGTTCGCTCTACCGCGTGCGCCTGGGCTATGCCGACGAGGCCGGGCTGGCGGCGGTCGATCCCAGGTCCACGGTCGTGTTCGTCATGAACCACCGCAGCAACATGGACTACGTGCTGGTGGCCTTCCTCGCCGCCGAGCAGGCGGCACTGTCCTACGCCGTGGGCGAGTGGGCGCGCGTATGGCCGCTGCAGACCTTGATCCGCTCGATGGGCGCCTACTTCGTGCGGCGCAACTCGGGCGATCCGCTCTACCGGGCCGTGCTGGCCCGCTACGTGCATATGGCCACCGAGGCCGGCGTACCGCAGGCGCTGTTTCCCGAAGGCGGGCTCACTGTCGATGGCGCGCTGCGCCAGCCGAAGTTCGGCCTGCTCGACTACATGGTGAAGTCCTTCCGTGCCGAGGGCGGGCGAGACCTGGTCTTCATCCCGGTCGGTCTCAACTACGACCGCGTGCTGGAGGACCGCAGCCAGCTGCTCAAGCTCGGCGGCGGTACGCGGCGGCGCGGGCTCATGGAAGCGCTGGCGATCACGCTGGCCTTCATCGGCCGCAACATCTGGCTGATGCTGACCGGGCGCTGGCACCGGCTCGGCTATGCCTGCGTGAACTTCGGCAGCCCGGTCTCGATGCGCCGGTTCGTGAAAGGCCGCGGCATCGATTTTGCGGCACTGGGAGAAACCGAGCGGCGGCTCGCGATGGAGGAACTGGGACGGGACTTGATGCAGGCCATAGGCCGCGTCATCCCGGTGGTGCCGGTCGCCCTGGTGGCCCAGGTGTTCAGGCCGGACCCGCAGCGGGCGCTGTCGGAGCTGGAGATCAAATCGGCCGCCTTCGCCCTGCTGCACGAGTGGGAAAGCCGCGGCGCCCATGTCTACATCCCCCGCCACGACCAGGACTACGCCATCGGCGTGGGCCTGCGCATGTTGATGCTGCGCCATGTCGTCGAAGAACGGGAAGGCCTGTTCCACACCGTCGATGAGAACCTGCCGCTGCTGGCCTATTACGCCAACTCGATCGCCCATTTCGCCGGTTCGACCGCGCCTGCCGCCGCGGTCACGGTGTAACCGTCCGGCCGCCAACACCTACCAACTGATGGTGCAGAAGGGCAGAATCAGCGAGGCTGCCAGAGGTTCGGCAGGAGGGAATCCAGGTCGCGGGCCCTGGCCTGTGGCAGGTGCGTCAGCGCATCGCGCAGATAGGCATAGGGATTGAGACCGTGAAGCTTGGCCGACTCGATGAAGGACAGCACGATGGCGGCGGCCTCGCCGCCGCGGACGTTGCCGGCCCTCTATCGTCGCGCTCATGTGCCTGCTGTCCTAGGTTTGAAAGTTACTCAGTCGAGCAAAAATTTTAGACGGCCATCGGTTTTTGATGGCGTGATTTCAAGAATTTCCGCGCTGACCACATTTTCCGCCACAAACGGATCGTCGTTCACCCTGCTTTGAAGATCTGACAGCGACGTATTGTGTGCCACAATCCCACCACCAAAATTAGGCTGAAGACTGCCGGCCAACAAAAAAACGCCATCATCAAAACCGCGCTTGATCCATTCTTTGTGGCCTTCCATGGATTGGCTGGCTTGGCCTTTGTTGCTGGAAAATTTCAGTAGTACGATAAACATCGGATTTTTCCCCTATAAATATCAACTTGGTGGGCTGGGTACTCAGCCTGCACGCCGCCACGGCGAAACGCGCTAGCCCGCCCCACGCTCGTCGTGTGCATTGCGCGCAGCGCTTTCCGTGCACGATCTCAGCCAGTCGTACATCTGCTCTACTTCCTGCTTGATGAATTTCTCATCGTGAAAGGTATTTGCCAGCATGGCGACACCCTGGCTGCGGGCGAGAAGATGCATCGCCAGCTCGTCGGCGTCTGCCTTGCGGCCGAGCAGCGTGAATTGCCTGCGCAACCAGGTCCGAAACAGCGTAAATAGCACGTTTGCCTCGGCTTGCGAGACATGATTCAGCTTCGCAAGCTCAGTGCACAGCGTGCCAACCGGGCAGCCGTAACGTTTTATTTTGGCCCGGTTCGCGATCAGAATATGGATAAAACTGCGGATACGATCCGCGGGTTGTTTCCCTTCGATTTCCCACTGCTCCAACATCTTCCGGGTATTGGCCAGACGCGCCTCGATCACGGCATCCAGGATTTCATCCTTGGATTTGAAGTGATAGTAAAAATTGCCGCGCGAGATCTGCACGGCATCCGCGATGTCCGAGAACGAGGTATGTTCGTAACCTTGCCGATAGAACAACTGGTCGGCCGCTTCGACAATGTGATCGCGGGTTGTCTTGTCGCTCATGAAAACACCTCTCACTTAACCACGATAAAAGGGATAGTCGGTGTAGCCCGCTTCGGCTCTGCTGTAGAAAGTGGCTGGATCGGCCGCGTTTAACGGCAGGTTCTCCCGATAACGGCGCACCAGGTCGGGGTTGGCCAGAAACGGAATTCCAAACGCCACCAGGTCAGCAGCGCCGCTACGTACCGCCGTTTGGGCGCGCGCGAGGTCATAGCCGTTGTTGGCGTATACGGACCTGCAAACTTCGAGCGCAAGGCACGATAATCCAGCGCGCTGGACTTCGTCATCATGTCGCCTTCGAGCACGTGCACATAGGCCAAGCCACGTGGGCTCAATTGCTCGACGAAATAGCCGAAGTGCGCCCGAGGATCGGAATCGGTCATGGAATTGAATCCGTTCTCGGGTGAGAGGCGCACACCCACGCGCCGCGTCGGCCACACCGCGCACACTGCATCGAGGATTTCGTTCAATAGGCGCATGCGGTTCTGCACGCTAATGCCATACGCGTCGGTGCGACGGTTACTGCCGTCGCGCAGGAACTGGTCGATGATATAACCGTTAGCGCCATGACCATCCGGTTGGCGAGTGTCAGGTCACCTAACCGAAACGGCTCAAATAAATCTGCAGACATGAAAATCTCCATCGATCTGGTGCAGCATGCGTAGGACGAACGTCCTACACCTGACGTAGAGTAGGACAATCATCCTATTCCGTCAAGGACCAAAGCTGACCTGACGGTTGCCGGCAGGAGCGCCGCTTCCTAGAGGCTGCGCGCGCTGCGGAAGCCGATGAAGATATCGCTGCGCTGCGGCTGGTAGAAGTTGCGGAACACGGGATCGAGCAGGCGTTCCGGCGTGGCGAAGGAGCCTCCCCGCACGGCCCGATGGGTGTGAAACCAGGGCCGGGAATAATCTTCATAAGGATCCGGCGCGAAGCCGGGGTAGGGGGCGAAGGCGCTGGCCGTCCATTGCCAGACGTGCCCCCACGGATTGAACGCCGGCCCGAAAGACTTCGCCGCGCATTCCCACTCCGCTTCGGTCGGCAGCCGCCGGCCCGCCCAGCGGCACCAGGCCTCGGCCTCGTGGGCGGTTACGTGCAGCACCGGCTCGTCCGGCGAGAGCGGCAGCCAGGTGTCGAACACGCGCCGTTCCCAGCCGCCGCTGCCGCGGCGCCAATAGCAGGGCGCCGACAGGCCCGATTCCCGCAGCCATTGCAGGCCTTCTTCGCTCCACAGCGACCCCCGGGCGTAGCCGCCGTCGTCGACGAAGGCGGCGAACTCGCCGTTGCTCGCCGGCCGCCGGTCGATGGCGAACGGCTGCAGCTCGCAGGCATGGGCCCACTTCTCGTTGTCGAAGACGAATCCGGCGCGCGGCCTCGCGCCGATCTCGACCGTGCCGCCGGGAAAGCGCAGCTCGCCGCCTTCGCCGGAAGGCGGAGGGCTCCGCTTCGCCCCGTGATCCGGCGGCGCGGGCGCGCCCAGCGTCTGCAGGGTGTAGTGCAGCGCCTCGCAGTGCATGTCCTCGTGATAGAGGGCGAGGAGAAAGAAGTACAGGTCCTCGTCGCCCGTCTCGCCGTTGCGCGCGCGCTCATGCAGCCCGGCGTGCACCGCATCGAGCACGCCGGCCAGGTAGGCGCGCGTCGCGGCGGGGTCGGGCAACGCCAGCCTCCAGCGCAGGTCATGCTCGACGCGGCCGGAGTCGTACCAGCCGTCTACCGCATCCATGAACCACGGCGGCGCGATGCCGCCGTCAGGACGGCGGCGCAGGCACCAGCGCTCGGCGAACCACGCCACATGTCCCACCTCCCAGCGCGGCGGATTGATGATCGGCAGGCAGGGCACCGCGTCCGGCAGGGCGGAGGAGAGCGCAAGCAGGCGCGCACGGGCATCGTCCAGCGCCGCATGCAGTGCCTCGACCGCCATCCGCCGGGTCACGATCAGACCTCCGCCAGCACAAGCGCGAACCAGCCGCAGGCGTCGGTCCATGTGCGCAGGCGCGTGAATCCGGCGGCGTTCAGCAGATGCCCGAATTTTTCCGGTGTCCACTTGTACGAGCACTCGGTGTGGATGCGTGCGCCGGCGGCGAACCGGCGTGCGCGACCGGACAGGCTTACCGCGACATCCCGGCTGGCTTCCAGATGCATCTCGACGCGGCTCGCTTCGGCGTTGAAGAAGGCCATGTGACGCCAGTCGCGCACGTCGAAGTCGGCGCCGAGCAGCCGGTTCACGTGCAGCAGCATGTTCTGGTTGAAGGCGGCGGTCACGCCCAGCGCATCGTCGTAGGCGGCATCCAGCACTGCTGCGCCCTTGACGAGATCCACGCCGATCAGCAGCGCGCCTCCGCCTGGCGCTTCCGCGCACTGGCGCGCGATGCGCCCGAGGAAGGTTCGCGCCTCGCCGGGATGGAAATTGCCGATCGAGGAGCCCGGGTAGAACCACAGGCGGGGCGCCGCCTGCGGCTCGAACAGGTCGCGGGGCAACTCAAGCCCGCGCGTGAAATCGATCGCCGCACCGGCAATCGGCAGGCGCGGATGGCGCAGGCCGAGTTTTGCCAGGGCCGCGCGGAGAAAATCCGCCGATATGTCGAGGGCGAGATAGCCCGCCGGCCGCAGCGCGGAGAAGAGACCCGCTGCCTTCTTGCCGTCGCCGGCGCCCAGGTCGATCATCAGCCGCCCGGGTCCGATGGCGTCCGCGATTTCTCCTTCATGCGAGGCGAAAATCTCCGCCTCGGTCCGGGTCAGGTAGTACTCCGGCAGGCAGCAAATGGCCTCGAACAGCCTCGAGCCGAGCTCGTCGTAGAAGTACTTCGGCGCGATCCGGGGGGGGTCGTCCAGCAGGCCCGCGAGCAATTCCTCGTGCTGCCGGCCTTCGCCCATGCCTGAACGCAGATCGGAGAAGCGGATTGGAACGGCAGGATCGGTCGGGGCGTCCATCGCTTCAGGATAGTACGTTGCCCCCGGCCGGTACAGGCCCTAAGCCTTCTTCGGCACCCGCCCCATCAGGTAGAACTCGTCGTTCGGCCGCATGCTGGTCAGGGCAGGTCCTTCAGTTCGGGCACGGGATAGCGGCTGATCGGCCGAGCGCTCATGGAATTCTCGATATTCGTTTAGGGTTGAAGAATGGATGATTCCAGCGTATTTTATCCGATCCCCGCACCCCAACCCGACAGAGGAGCGCACCATGAACGAAAATCAACGCGCCGAGTTCGACAGCCTCGTGCCCGAGGTGCCTTTCACCCGCCGCGGCTTCGTCGTCGCCATGCTGGCTTCCGGCTTCGCGCTGGCCGCCCAGCCGGTAATCGCGCAGACCGTGATCAAGACCGACGCCGACGGCCTGACTGCCGGGGACATCAAGGTGCAGGCCGCCGACCGCGAGATCCCCGGCTACCGCGCGATGCCGGCGGGCGGGACGAACCTCCCGACCGTGCTGGTGGTCATGGAAATCTTCGGCCTGCACGAGTACATCAGGGACGTCTGTCGCCGGCTGGCCAAGGCCGGTTATCTCGCCATCGCGCTCGACATGTACGTGCGCCACGGCGACACCGCGAAGATGGCCAGTGTTCAGGATATCCTCGCGGGACCGGTGTCCTCAGCTTCCGACGCCGAGCATATGGCCGACCTCGATGCGGCCGCCGCCTGGGCGGCGAAGAACGGCGGAAACCCCGTGCGCCTGGCCGTCACCGGCTTCTGCCGGGGCGGCCGCACCGTCTGGCTGTATGCCGCCCACAACCCGCGCCTCAAGGCTGGCGTGGCCTGGTACGGCCCTCTCGAAGCGGCGCCCACTCCCCGGCAGCCGAAGTGGCCGCTCGATCTGGCCGGCGATCTGAAGGCGCCCGTCCTCGGCCTCTACGGTGGCAAGGATCAGGGCATCAGCCTCGATCAGGTGGAGCACATGAAAAAGGCGCTGGCGAAAGCCGGCGGCAAGTCGGAAATCCACGTCTATCCCGATGCGCCACACGCCTTCCACGCCGACTACCGTCCAAGCTACCGCAAGGACACGGCCGAGGACGGCTGGAAACGCATGCTGGAGTGGTTCAGGAAGAACGGGGTTTGATGCTCGCGGCGCGGAACTTGAGCAGCCGCCCCAGGCGGCAGCCGGCCCTACAGAAAGGGTTCGGCTCGCTCCAGCAGCTCTTCCAGTCCCGGTTCGTGGAGATTGCGCGGTCTGCCCGGGTGGATGATGGACACTTGGCAGCTTTCGGCCGCTTCCACCAGTTGCCGGTAGGTGCCGGCGTCCGGGCCGGCGATGTAGGCCTGTTTGTCGGCGTTGTAGCGGAACATCTTGTTGTTAATCTGGGTGCACTCATTGCAGGTGGTGCACCGGGGCGTTTCGATGTAGGGCTCATCGGAGGCTGCCGTCGGCGGGATTTCCCCGCCCGGGGCGGCGGCTGTCTCGGCGACCGGCTCGGGCGCAGCGGTGGGCGGCGGCGCGCCGGGCGCCTGCTGCTCTTCCCACCGGCGCCGTTCGCTTGCCAGCAGGCTCTCGGCGTGGGAGTTATGGACGCCTCCCAGTTCCTGCAAGCTATGCCATGCCTCACCGCAACGGCGTGCCTCGCGCACCAGCTTGTCATCGACGACCACGCGCCGCAGCCGGTTGTTGCGGTCGATCATGGGCAGCGAGGGCACCTTGTCCGCGAGGCTCGACGGCTCGTGGTGTAGGGACTCGGCCATCGGCATGAGGCCGCCGTCCGGGGCGCCAAGCGGGAGTTTGGCGAAGTACCGGGCGTAGCGGCGGTCGCAGGCGGCAAAATCCACAAGTGTGAACGGCAGGCGCTCGCCTACCCGCTGATGGGCGCCGTCTTCATAGGCGAAGGGGTGCATCGGCCAGTCAGCCTCCTGCTGCGGGTTGTCTTCCAGGCGAAAACGCTGGGCCCAATCGCGGCCGGCGGAGGGGTCGTAGCTGAACGCCGGGAAAGCGCGCGATTCCATCGCCGCCGCCGCCACCAGGTAAGGCGGCAGCTCGCCGCATTGCTTGGTGGCGCCGGAGAATATGCTGAACAGGGCCGGTCCCGGATAGGACAGGCCGGCAAGGATGCGCTTCCTCACCTGGTAGAGATGGGAGGCGCTCGCCTGCATGACATAGACGTTGGTCTGCCCCATCGCCATGCCGGTCAGTTGGCGCATGCGCACGCCGAAGGCGAGGCGGCCGTTGCCTACCGGAGAGGAATCGAGGATGTCGTCGCTCTGGACGAGGAATTTCATAGGCAGGCCGGCCGAGAGTATGTCGGCCAGCTCCGCGTTCTCGATGGCTTTCAGATCGCGCGCGTTGAGGCACACCAGGTAGTCGGGAAACAGGGCCAGGTCGCCCGGGCTCAGCATGTGCTCGCCGAATTGCTCGAAGAAGGGATCGTGTTTGGCCTCCGCGTATTCGCCCTTGATCTCCAGCAGGGACATGGCGATGGCTTTGGCCAGGTCAACCAGCTTGGGCAGGCGCTCGCGATAGGCTTTGAGGGCTGCGGCGCAATCGACGAAGACGAAGGAGTGGGCCTTGGGCCCGGTGCCCTGGGCGTCCGATTCGCTCGGCAGGGTGAACAGCCGGTGGGACTCGAGCACCGACAGCAGGTAGCCGATGCGCCGGCGGCGGCTCTCGCTGAGCCAGGCTTTCGGCGCCGCCCGGTTGAGCAGGCGCGACATCTCGTCGAAGTCGAAAACGTTCTCGTGGCCGCCGCCCACCGCCGCCCGCAGGCTGGCAGCACTGCGGCCGGCTTCCGAGCGCACGTAGTCGGCGCGCAGGATGTCCGACAGTTTGAGGATCATGCGGCCGACGCGGGCGTGCAGCTTGCGTGTCTTGGCCTCCTGGACGCGGCGCCAGGCATGGGCCAGCAGGCGCGGGGGCAGCGCGCTGCCGCAGTCCACCACTTCGCCGTTGACCTTAAGGGAGGCACGTACCGCCGCCAGCTCGCTTTCGGCCTCCTGCCCAAGGCAAGGGGCGATGCGCTCTGCGGCGGCATCCCACAGCTTGGTGAGGGAGCCGCACATCCCGGCGGCGGCGAGAGTGCGGATCTCGCGCTCCAGCCGCAGCAAGTGCCGTTTCAGGCGCTC
>PNJM01000078.1 GCA_013821865.1 Rhodocyclaceae bacterium | reverse complement strand
CAAGCCCATCATCAAGGTGCCGGGCTGCCCGCCGATCGCCGAGGTGATGACCGGCGTCGTCACCTACATGCTGACCTTCGACCGCATTCCCGAGTTGGACCGCCAGGGCCGGCCGAAGATGTTCTACGGCCAGCGCATCCACGACAAGTGCTATCGCCGGCCGCACTTCGACGCCGGCCAGTTCGTCGAGGAATGGGACGACGACGCGGCGCGCCGCGGCTACTGCCTCTACAAGATGGGCTGCAAGGGGCCGACCACCTACAACGCCTGTTCGACGACGCGCTGGAACGGCGGCGTCTCCTTCCCCATCGCCTCCGGCCACGGCTGCATCGGCTGCTCCGAGGACGGCTTCTGGGACAAGGGCTCGTTCTACGACCGCCTGACCCACATCAAGCAGTTCGGCGTCGAGGCGAACGCCGACAAGGTCGGCGGCACGGCGGCGGCGGTCGCCGGCGCCGCAGTGGCGGCGCACGCGGCGGTTTCAGCCATCAAGCACGCGCGCGTCGATCACACTGCAGAGAACCTGGGAGGCAAGTAGATATGGGCGTGTATGAGACACAGGGCTTCAAGCTCGACAATAGCGGCAAGCGCGTCGTCGTCGATCCGGTCTGCCGCATCGAAGGACACCTGCGCGTCGAGGTGAACCTCGATGCCGACAACGTCATCCGCAACGCGGTGTCCACCGGCACCATGTGGCGCGGCCTCGAAGTCATCCTCAGGGGCCGCGATCCGCGCGATGCCTGGGCCTTCACCGAGCGCATCTGCGGCGTGTGCACCGGCACCCATGCGCTGACCTCGGTGCGCGCGGTGGAAGACGCGCTGGCCATCAAGATTCCGGAGAACGCCAACACCATCCGCAACATGATGCAGCTGACCCTGCAGGTGCACGACCACCTGGTGCACTTCTACCACCTGCACGCGCTCGACTGGGTCGACGTCATCTCGGCGCTGAAGGCCGACCCGAAGCGCACCTCCGAGCTGGCGCAGAGCATTTCCGCCTGGCCGCTGTCCTCGCCCGGCTATTTCCGCGACCTGCAGAACCGCCTGAAGAAATTCGTCGAATCGGGCCAGCTCGGCCCCTTCATGAACGGCTACTGGGGCAACCCGGCCTACAAGCTGCCGCCGGAAGCCAACCTGATGGCGGTCGCGCATTATCTCGAGGCGCTCGATTTCCAGAAGGAGATCGTCAAGATCCACACCATCTTCGGCGGCAAGAACCCGCACCCGAACTGGCTGGTCGGCGGCATGCCCTGCGCCATCAACGTGCACGACACGGGGGCGGTCGGCGCCATCAACATGGAGCGGCTGAACCTGGTGAAGAGCATTATCGACCGCTCGATCGAGTTCACCGAGCAGGTCTACATCCCCGACCTGCTGGCCATCGCCTCGTTCTACAAGGGCTGGCTGCACGGCGGCGGACTGTCGTCGAAGTCGGTGCTCTCCTACGGCGACATCCCCGACCGCGCCAACGACTATTCGGCGAAGAACCTGCTGCTGCCGCACGGCGCCATCATCGACGGCGACCTCACCCGGGTGCACGAGGTCGACCTGAAGGACCCGGAGCAGATCCAGGAATTCGTCACGCACTCGTGGTACAAGTATTCGAACGAGGCCAAGGGCCTGCATCCCTTCGACGGCGTCACCGAACCGAACTTCGCGCTGGGCGGGAACGCCAAGGGGACGAAGACCAGCATCAAGGAGCTGGACGAGGCGGCCAAGTACTCCTGGATCAAGGCGCCGCGCTGGCGCGGCCACGCCATGGAGGTCGGCCCGCTGGCGCGCTACATCATCGGCTACGTGCAGAAGAACCCCGAGTTCAAGGAGCCGGTGGACATGGTGCTGAAGAAGCTCGACGTGCCGCTCGCCGCGCTGTTCTCCACGCTCGGCCGCACCGCGGCGCGCGGCCTCGAATGCCAGTGGGCGGCGCACAAGCTCGCCTACTTCCACGACAAGCTGATCGCCAACATCAAGGCCGGCGACTCCACCACCGCCAACATCGAGAAATGGGATCCGGCCACCTGGCCGAAGGAGGTCAAGGGCGCCGGCTTCACCGAGGCGCCGCGCGGCGCGCTCGGCCACTGGATCAGGATCAAGGACGGCCGGATCGACAACTACCAGTGCGTCGTGCCGACCACCTGGAACGGCAGCCCGCGCGACGGCAAGGGGCAGATCGGCGCCTTCGAGGCCTCGCTCATGAACACGCCCATGGCCAAGGCCGACGAGCCGCTGGAAATCCTGCGCACCATCCACAGCTTCGACCCCTGCCTGGCCTGCTCGACCCATGTCATGAGCCCGGACGGGGCCGAGATGGCTTCGGTGAAGGTACGCTAAACATGAGGACAACCTATCCCCCGGCCCCTTTTAGTTCCGGCATAACACCTGCTGCGCAGGTATTAGCCTTCACTGAAACGCTAAGGCGTTTTCCGAGGAAAGGGGTGACGATTGTTCAGCCGTGCCCGGCACGGCTTCCATGTGTGACAAGCTGCCTCCTCGGGGCGGCCCTTCGGAGGCAGAGGCCATGACCACCCACGGAGTTTCCAGCGCCACCGGCGTCGACGATGCCGCGGTATTGCAGGCGCCCGTCCTCAAGTCCATGTACGTGTATGAGGCGCCGGTGCGCATCTGGCACTGGGTCAACGCGCTGGCGATCACCGTGCTGGCGGCGAGCGGCTACCTGATCGGCTCGCCGCCGCCGTCGCTCTCGGGCGAGGCAAGCAGCGCCTTCCTCTTCGGCTACATCCGCTTCGCTCATTTTGCCGCCGGCTACATCCTCGCGGTCGGTTTCCTCGCGCGCATCTACTGGGCCATCGCCGGCAACGACCACGCGCGAGAGATATTCTCGGTGCCGATCCTGACCGGGCCGTACTGGCGCGAGCTGATCTCGATGCTCAAGTGGTACGCCTTCCTGCGCCCCTATCCGAACCGCTACGTCGGCCACAACCCGCTGGCGCGGATATCCATGTTCTTCGGCGTCGTCGTGACAGGGGTATTCATGATGGTCACCGGCTTCGCCCTCTACGGCGAAGGCGCGCAGGCCGGCCACTGGGCCCACACCCTGTTCACCAGCTGGGTGATCCCGCTCTTCGGCCAGTCGCAGGATGTGCATACCTGGCACCACCTCGGCATGTGGGTGATCGTGCTGTTCGTGATCTTCCATGTCTATGCGGCGATCCGCGAGGACATCATGGGCCGCCAGAGCATGCTGTCGACCATGATCAGCGGCTATCGGATGTTCAAGAAGTGAGCGCCGGTCCGGTTCTGGTATTGGGTATCGGCAACCTGCTGTGGGCCGACGAGGGCTTCGGCGTGCGCTGCGCCGAGGCGCTCGCCGCCGAATACGATCTGCCCGAGTCAGTGCGCGTGATGGACGGCGGCACCCAAGGGCTCTACCTGCTGCCCTACGTGCAGGCGGCGAAGCGCCTGATCGTCTTCGACGCCATCGACTACGGGCTGCCGCCAGCCACGCTGCGCCTGGTGGAAAACGGCGAGGTGCCGCGCTTCATGGGCGCCAAGAAGATGAGCCTGCACCAGACCGGTTTTCAGGAGGTGATCGCCGCGGCGGAACTCACCGGCCGCTGTCCGGCCGAGATGCTGCTGATCGGCGTGCAGCCCGTTGAGCTGGACGACTACGGCGGCAGCGTGCGCCCGCAGGTAAGGGCGCGCATCCCGGAGGCGGTGGACATCGCCGTCGAGCGCCTGCGCGCCTGGGGCTGCGATGTGCGGCCGCGCGACGCGACTGTCGCCGCCGTCCTCAACGACGGCGCGCTGGGCATGGGCGCCTATGAATCCGGGCGCCCGTCGGAAGAGCAGGCGTGTCGCATCGGCGACGCCCGCTTCGTTTGACATGTGCCTCGCCATCCCGATGCGGGTCCTGCGCATGGAAGGCCAGATGGCGCTGTGCACCGGCCGCAACGGCGAGACGCGCGTCGACACGATGCTCACCGGCCCGCTCGTCCCCGGCCAGTGGGTGCTGGGCTTCCTCGGCACGGCGCGGGAAGTGGTGAGCGAGATCGAGGCGCGGAAGATCAATGGCGCGCTGGATGCGCTCGAAGCCGTGATGGCCGGCGACACCTCCGGCCTCGACAGGCATTTCGCCGATCTCGTCGGGCGCGAACCGCAGCTGCCCGATTTCCTGCAAGGAGCAAACCATGAGTGAAATGCCCTATCCGCCGTCGCCGACGCTGGATGCGTTCGCGGCCCTGCTGGACCGTTTCGAAAAGCTGCACGGCTTCGCCCGGCTCGACGAGATGGGCTTCGGGGATTTCGCGGCCGCGCCCGGCGACTGCGTCGTCCTCTTCGCCGAAGACCCGGCGCGCGTGCCGGAGACGTGGGACGTCGCAGTCGTTCTGCCCGAGGTGCTGAAAGGCCTCGGCGGGCGGCTGCGCGCCGGCGTGCTCGACATGGCCTCGGCGCGCAGGCTGGCGCCGCGCTACGGCTTCGGCACCTGGCCGGCGCTGGTCTTCCTGCGCGACGGCGGCTACGTCGGTGTTATCGAGGGCATGCGCGACTGGGCGGTGTACCGGCGCGAAGCGTCCGCCATGCTCGACAAGCCCGTCGGCCGCGCGCCGACGCTTGGCGTCGCCGTGCGCGCCGAGGGCGCGGCCGGCACCTGCCATTGAGTCTCGCCATGAAATCCTTCCCCATTCCCGTGATGGCCGTCGGTCCCGGCTCCCAGCCGGAGGACGAGCCCCTGAACTACCTGGCCGTAGCCGAGGACATGGCGGTGTTCCGCATGCCCGGCACGCCGGAGGCGGCCGATCCGCAGGCGCTGGCCGAGGTGCGCGCCGTCCTCGCCCGACTGATCGAGGCGATGCGTACGCTGCCCTTCGGGGCACCGCGCTTTGATCTGACGAAGCTGGATCCGGCGGCGCTGGACCTGCTCAACCAGACCCTGGGCGAGGGCGAGGTGAGCGTCATCGCGAGTGCGCCGCGACGCCTGCGCATCCAGGAGACGGCCTTTGCCGGCGTCTGGCGCGTGCGCGAGATGCGGGAGGACGGCAGCGTCGCCGCCGACCGCCTTGAAGCCTGTGCCATTCCCGCGGCCGCGACAGATTCCGTTCGGTCTTGTGGCGCGGAAAGCCTTGAGTTGCCGCCGGAGCCGGCCGGCCTGATGAACGCGCCGTCGCTGCTGGCGGAGATCGTCGATCGCGCGGTGCGCTGGCGTGTCGGCCAGCCGCCCCACGTCATCAACCTGACCCTGCTGCCCGTATCGCCGCAGGATCTCGACTACCTGGCGCAGGCGCTCGGCGCCGGGCCGGTGACGCTCCTCTCGCGCGGCTACGGCAACTGCCGCATCTCCGGCACGCGGCTCGCCGACGTCTGGCGGGTGCAGTACTTCAACAGCATGGACAAGCTGATCCTCGACACCATCGAGGTGGTGGATGTGCCCGAGGCGGCGCTCGCCGCCCGCGAGGACTACGAGGACAGCATCGGGCGCCTGTCCGAGTGGCTGGAAACCCTGGAGGCGGAGTAGGAGGCGTGTTCGAAGGTTCGTATCTCGGCGACGGCGGGCGTATCGCGGCGGACGCCCGCCTCGAATGCGGCATCTGCTGGTGGACCTACGATCCGGCCGAGGGCGATCCGGTCTGGCAGATTCCGCCGGGCACGCCGTTCGCGCAATTGCCCGGGCACTGGAGCTGCCCGCACTGCGATGCGCCGAAACACAAGTTCATGGTGCTGCGTGAGGAGTGAGGGTGAGAATCCCGCGCCTCTCGTCGAGCGCGACTTCGGCAGCATCGCCGCCACGCGCATGGCCGGCCTGCCGCTCAACAATCCGGCGAAAGCTTGACCGCGCCGCTTGCCGAGCGGCGCATTCCACGGCAAGCTTCGATCATGAAACTGAATCTCGTCTGGCTCCAGTCCGGCGGCTGCGGCGGCTGCACCATGTCGCTGCTGTGCTCGGATGCGCGCGACCTCTTCGGCCAGCTGCGCGATGCCAGCATCGAGGTGCTGTGGCATCCGGCGCTGTCGGAGCAGACCGGCTTCGAGGCGATCGAGATGCTGCAGGCCTGCGCCGAGGGAGAGATGCCCCTCGACATCCTCTGCATCGAAGGCGCGCTGCTGCGCGGCCCCAGGGGCACGGGCCGTTTCCACATGATGTCCGGCACCGGCAAGCCGATGACCGAATGGGTGTCGCGGCTCGCCGCGCGCGCCCGCCACACCCTGGCCATCGGCAGTTGCGCCGCGTACGGCGGCATCACGGCGGCCGGGACGAATCCCACCGATGCCTGCGGCCTGCAATACGACGGCACCCTCCGCGGCGGCCTGCTCGGGGGCGACTATCGCTCGGCCGGTGGCCTGCCGGTGATCAACGTGGCGGGCTGTCCCACCCATCCGGGCTGGGTGACCGATACGCTCCTGTCCCTCGCGCTCGGCGGCTTTGACGAAAAAGATCTCGATCCGGTCGGCAGGCCGCGCCTCTACGCCGACCAGCTGGTGCACCACGGCTGCGCGCGCAACGAGTACTACGAATTCAAAGCCAGCGCCGAGAAGCCGTCCGATCTCGGCTGCCTGATGGAGAACATGGGCTGCAAGGGCACGCAGGCCCACGCCGACTGCAACGTGCGGCCGTGGAACGGCGTCGGCTCCTGCACCAAGGGCGGCTATGCCTGCATCAGCTGCACCGAGCCGGGCTTCGAGGAGCCCGGCCATCCCTTCGCGCGCACGCCGAAGATTGCCGGCATCCCGATCGGCCTGCCTTCCGACATGCCCAAGGCCTGGTTCGTCGCCCTGGCCGCGCTGTCGAAATCCGCCACGCCGCGCCGCGTGCGGGAGAACGCCACTGCCGACCACCTGGTGGTGACGCCGGCCGTGCGCAAGACCGGGCTCAAATGACAAGGTTGGTTGTCGGACCGTTCAACCGCGTCGAGGGCGATCTCGAAGTCACGCTCGACATCGCCGGCGGCGCGGTGCGCGCGGCCCGCGTCAACTCCCCGATGTTCCGCGGCTTCGAGCAGATCCTGCAGGGCAAGGATCCGTTCGATGCGCTGGTGTTCGCGCCGCGCATCTGCGGCATCTGCTCCGTGTCGCAGTCCTCCGCCGCGGCCGCGGCCCTGGCCACGGCGATGGGCATCACGCCGCCGCCGAATGGGCGGCTCGCCGCCAACCTCGTACTCGCCAACGAGAACCTGGCCGACCACTTCGCCCACTTCTATCTCTTCTTCATGCCGGATTTCGCCCGCGAGGCCTATCGTGGGCGGCCTTGGTTCGAACTGGCGCAGGCGCGCTTCAAGGCGGTGGCCGGCAGCGCCATGCGCGACGCCCTGCCGGCGCGCATGGAATTCCTGCAGATCATGGGCTTTCTCGCCGGCAAATGGCCGCACACTCTGTCGATCCAGCCCGGCGGCTCGGCGCAGGCGGTGCAGGCTTCGGAGCGCATACGACTGCTCTCGCTGCTGCGGCAGTTCCGCGCCTGGCTCGAGCGCACGCTCTTCGGCGATGCGCTGGAGGCCGTGGCGGCCATCGGCAGCGCGGCCGAGCTGGATGCCTGGCGCGACGCGCGACCGGCCGGCCACGGCGATTTCCGCCTGTTCCTCGAGATCGCGCGCGATCTCGAACTGCATCGCCTCGGTCGCGCCACCGACTGCTTCATCAGCTACGGCAACTACCTCTTGGAAGAGGGCAGGTTCTTCAGCGCCGGCGTGTGGGACGGCGCCGTGCAGGCCGTCGATCCGCAGGCGATCAGCGAGGACATCTCCCACGCCTGGATGGGCGGCGCGCAGGCCGTCCAGCACCCGTCGGCCGGCACCACGCTGCCCGATGCGGACAAGGCGGGCGCCTATACCTGGTGCAAGGCGCCGCGCTGGAACGGCCGCGTCGCCGAGGCCGGGGCGCTGGCGCGCCAAGTGGTGCACGGCCATCCGCTGATCCGCGATCTCGTCTCGCAAAGCGGCGGCAATGTCGCCAACCGCGTCATCGCCCGCCTGCTCGAACTGGCGCTGGTGGTGCCGGCGATGGAGCAGTGGGTGCAG
This sequence comes from Rhodocyclaceae bacterium, assembly GCA_013821865.1. GTDB lineage: Bacteria > Pseudomonadota > Gammaproteobacteria > Burkholderiales > Rhodocyclaceae > Desulfobacillus. The sequence goes on along the minus strand of PNJM01000078.1, from coordinate 1,420 downwards.
GGATTCCGGATCGGCGAACCCTGGTGCCATCACGGCGCCATGCCCGACGCGGCGAGAGGCGTCGGCATGATCGAATCAGCCCGCGGTGCGCTGGGCCACTGGCTGGACGTGCGGCACGGGCGCATCCACGGCTACCAGATCATCGCGCCGACGACATGGAACTTCTCGCCGCGCGACGGCGCGGGCGTGCCCGGGCCGCTGGAGCAGGCGCTGGTGGGGACGCCGGTGGAGGACGGCGACAAGGCGCCGGTCGCCGTGCAGCATGTGGTGAGATCGTTCGACCCGTGCATGGTGTGCACGGTGCATTGAATAAAATAAGAATGAGAACAGTAAGTTACACTCTGTAAAATGCTTGTGAAATTCCTGTGAAATTCTTGGCGGCACAGGGACAAAAAAAGCCGTCACGCCCACAGCATCAGCCCTACATGGCCTGGCATCGAACCCACGCCTACAAGAAATAGTCGTTTCCTATGAAAAAGCCGATATCCACCTTAAAGCTGCTTGCCTCTGGTAATGCGTCAATTCCTGCGGCGACTGCCTGGTACCTTTCCGACCTTGGTGAATTTCGTGGCAAACAGGAGCTTTACAGCCGGCAGTCCCCGCAACGCCTCAAGGCACTGCGCGAGCATGCGCTGATCGAAAGTGCGGTGTCATCAAACCGTATCGAGGGCGTTTCGGTCGAGCCCTCTCGGGTGCGCGACGTGTTGGTCTCACCCAAGCCCTTGTTCCGGGATCGCGACGAAGAAGAGATGCGCGGCTACCGCGATGCATTGACGTGGATTCATCAGGATGCCCAGCGTATCTCGATCTCCAACGAGACGATCCAGCACCTGCATGCCATGACGCGTGGCCAAATCTGGGATGCCGGCCTGTACAAGGAGAAGGACGGCGACATCATCGAGCGCTATCCCGACGGAAGCGAACGTGTGCGCTTTCGCACCATGTCGGCCAGGCAGACTCCTGTGGCAATGGACCAGCTGGTCGCCGACTGGCAGACCTGCCTGGAAGAGCGCTGGGTTCCGCCACCGATTGCCCTGGCAGCCTTCAATCTCGATTTTTTGTGCATCCATCCGTTCCGTGACGGTAATGGGCGGGTATCACGGCTGCTCTGGCTGTTGCAGAGCTACCAACTGGGTTTCGAAGTCGGCCGCTATATCAGCCTGGAGCGCTTGGTCGAGCAGAACAAGGATCGTTACTACGAAACCCTGGAGCAGAGTTCACAGGGCTGGCATGAGGGCAAGCATGATCCTTGGCCGTACATCAATTATGTGCTGTTCATCCTGAAAACCGCCTATCGGGAGTTCGTTGAGCGCGTTGGCGAAACCTCGGAGCCCCGAGGATCGAAAACTCAGTTGGTCCTCGAAGCCATCGGCAAGATGTCCGGCACCTTTTCACTGGCAGACCTGGAACGTGCCTGCCC
>PNJM01000077.1 GCA_013821865.1 Rhodocyclaceae bacterium | reverse complement strand
TGTCCGTACCACAGGAAACCGGCCCGGGCACGCCGGCCCCGTCAAGGACGGGCACGCTGCGCCTGCCCGCCATGGTGGCCACCGCCGTCGGCGTGGTGGTGGTGCAGAGCACCATGATCAGCATGCTCAACGGCGCCGGCATCGGCGGCATCAACTTCCTCCTCGCCATCGGCTTCTCGGCCCTGCTCGCGCTCTCCTACGTGCTGTCCTTCGCCGAGCTGGCGCTGATGCTGCCCCGCGCCGGCTCGGTGAGCGCCTATACCGAAGCCGCGCTCGGGCCGGGGCTGGCGATCATCGCCACGCTGTCCGGCTACGTCGCCGTGGCCTTGCTCGGCATCCCGGCCGAGCTTATCCTGGTCGACGCCCTGCTGGAACAGGTGGCGCCCGGACTCACCGCGACGGTGCCCTATCCGAGCCTCGTCCTGCTCGGTCTGTTCTGCCTGCTCAACCTGCGCGGCGTGGATCTGTTCGGCCGCATCCAGAGCGGGCTGGTGGCGATCATGTTCATCGGGCTGTTCGTCATCGGCATCGCCGGCCTGGCCGGCGCGGGCGGCGGTTCGCCCGCGGCGGGCGTCGCGCTGGCCGGCCTCGACGCGGGCGTCGCCGTCTCGCTGGTCGCGCTCGCCATCTGGGGACTCGTCGGGCTCGAATTCGTCTGCCCCCTGGTCGGCGACGCGCGGGATCCGGTGCGCCACCTGCCGCGCTCGATGCTGATCGGCCTGATGATGATCGTCGCGGTGTACGGGGTCTTCTGCCTCGCCGGGCTCGCCCTGCTGCCGGCCGAAAAACTCGGCAGCGCCACGCCCCACATGGACCTGGCGCTGGCCGTGTTCGGTCCGACGGCGCGCATGGCGTTCGCCGTGCTGGCGATCCTGGGCAGCGCGACGCTGCTCAACACGGTGTTGGCCAGCGTCTCGCGCATCATCCAGGGCATGGCGCAGAGCGGCCAGTTGCCGGCGCCGCTGGCGCGGGAAAACCGCAACGGCGCGCCGGTGTGGGCACTGCTGGTACTGACGCTGGCCATCGCCGCCGTGCGCGCCCCGCTCGGCCTGGATGCCGCGTCGATCCTCGCGCTGACCGTGGCCGCCACCGCCTGCTGGCTGGTCGCCTACATCATCGTGCATCTGGATCTCATCGTCCTGCGGCTGCGCCTGCCAGGACATCACCGCCCTTTCCGCTCTCCGTTTTTTCCGCTGCCGCAAGTGCTGGGGATTCTCGGCATGGGCTATGTGTTCCTGCATGTTTCACCCACGCCGGAGCTCGCCGCGCCGGTCTATCGCAACGTCGCGGCGATGCTCGGCGTCACGCTCGCCTACAGTTTGGCCTGGACCCTCCTGGTCATGCGACGCAATCCATTCCGACCGGACATGGCCGGCGCGCTGCAGGATGGCGCCAGGCAACATGACTGAAGCGGTGAAGTGATGACGGCATCCCGCACCAAGAGAGCCTCCGGCGGCAGCCGATCCGCTGCCGAGAAACTCGCTCTGCAGGAATTCATCCCCTACAAACTGGCGGTGGTCGCCAACCGCCTGAGCCAATCCATCGGCTCCCTGTTCGAGCAGAAGTACGGCATCCAGATTCCCGAGTGGCGCATTCTCATGGCGCTGCACAGCTGCGGCCCGCTGGCGCCCAACGAGGTGGTGGAGCACACCAGCATGGACAAGGGCCGCGTCAGCCGTGCCCAGCGCAGGCTGGTGGAACTCGAACTGGTCGCCGCCAGCGACGATCCGCGCGACGGACGACGGCTGGTGCTGTTCCTCACGCGCAAGGGCGCCGGCATGTGCACAGCCATCATTCCCGAAGCGCGGCAAACCGAGGCATGGTTCCTCTCCGTGCTGTCCGAGCAGGAGCGCCGGGCACTGGACAAGGCGCTGAGCCGCCTGCTGGCGCGCAGTCGGGAGTTGCGCCTGGCGCGCGAGGGCCATGACCCGGACGACTGAAAGATCAAATAATCAGATAACGCTATCCGCAAACGACTTGAAGGGGCAGACAATGATCATCGGCATACCCGGGGAGATAAAGGTTCATGAGTACCGTGTCGGCATGACGCCGGCGTCGGTGGGCGAGGCGCTCATGCACGGTCACCAGGTTCTGGTTCAGAGCGGGGCGGGGTCGGGCATTGGCTGCGACGACGCCCAGTACCGCGCGGCCGGCGCCGAGATCGTCCCAACGGCGGCGGAGGTTTTTGCCCGGGCGGAAATGGTAGTCAAGGTCAAGGAACCGCAGCCGGACGAGTGCGCGATGCTGCGCGAGGGCCAGATACTCTTCACCTATCTTCACCTGGCGCCCGATCCGCTGCAGGTGCGGCTGCTGCGGCAATCTGGCTGCACCGCCATTGCGTATGAAACCGTTACCGACAGCAGCGGCGGATTGCCGCTGCTCGCTCCCATGAGCGAAGTGGCAGGCCGCATGTCGATCCAGGTCGGAGCAAGCTGCCTGCAGAAATCTTCCGGTGGGCGCGGAGTGCTTCTGGGCGGCGTGCCCGGTGTGCCACCGGCCCGCGTCGCCATACTCGGCGGCGGAGTGGCGGGATACCATGCGGCGCGCATCGCTGTCGGCATGGGCGCGGAGGTCACGATCCTGGACAAGTCACTGCCGCGCCTGCGCCATCTGAACGATATCTTCGGCCCTGGCCTGCGTACCGTTTATGCAACAGGCCAGGCTATTGAAGATGCGGTGCTGGGGGCGGACCTTGTCGTCGGGGCGGTATTGATTCCCGGCGCGGCGGCGCCCAAGCTGGTCAGGAGGGAACATCTGGCGAGAATGCAGCCGGGTGCGGTGCTGGTGGACATTTCGATCGACCAGGGCGGCTGCTTCGAAACTTCCCGTCCCACCACCCACCAAGACCCGACCTACGAGATCGGCGGCATCGTGCACTACTGCGTTGGCAACATGCCGGGAGCAGTGCCACGCACATCCACTTTCGCATTGAACAACGCAACCTTGCCCTACACTCTGGCCTTGGCGGACAAGGGCTTGAAGCGCGCCTGCCTAGAGGATCCTCATCTGCGCGTTGGCATCAACATCCATGCCGGCAAGGTGTCGTGCGAGGCAGTTGCCGAAGCCCAGGACCTTCAGTACCAGCCGGCACTTGGCGTCCTCGCGGCATAAGCCACCCGCTTGCGTGAACAAGGTCTTTCCACGGGGAAACAACAAAAGAGAGTTGGGGTGGACGACGGGACTCGAACCCGCGACAACCGGAATCACAATCCGGGACTCTACCAACTGAGCTACGTCCACCACCGATGGAATGACCAGGGCGCCTGTGGTCAGGCTGGCGCGCCCGGCGAGACTCGAACTCACAACCCCCGGCTTAGAAGGCCGGTGCTCTATCCGGTTGAGCTACGGGCGCCCGTCCCACGGGGATTTCCTTCTGTCATCGGTATCACGCCACTGGTCGGGGTGAGAGGATTTGAACCTCCGACATCCTGGTCCCAAACCAGGCGCGCTACCAGGCTACGCTACACCCCGAAGAGGCGGCATTCTACTCGCGGGGCCTATATAGGTCAATCGAATCAACCGGCTCTGAAGTTTTGCTTGCGACCCCTCTGCATTTCTGATATTAAAGCGGTTTTTTCCGCAACTCGGGCTTCAAAAAATGGCCGAAGACATCCTTCACAAGCAATTCCCGCCCTACGTCCCCAAAAAGGGCGAGGAATACATGAACGCAAAGCAGCTCAAGCATTTCCGGATGATACTGGAAACGGTGAAAGGGGAACTGCTGCAGGACATCGAGCGCACGGTGCATACCATGCAGGATGAAGCGACGGTATTCGCCGACCCCAACGACCGCGCCAGCCAGGAATCCGACATCGCCCTGGAACTGCGCAACCGCGACCGCGAACGCAAGCTCATCAAGAAGATCGACGAGGCTCTGGGCCGCATCGAGAACGGCGAGTATGGGTACTGTGACTCCTGCGGCGTGGAAATCGGCCTGAAGCGCCTGGAAGCCCGTCCTACGGCCACGCTTTGCATCGACTGCAAGACGCTGGAGGAACTTAGGGAGAAGCAAGTCGCCAAGTAGGTCGGCATAGGCCAGGCTTCAGCCCGACGGCCGACCTGCAGACGCAAAAAAAGGACGCCGAGGCGTCCTTTTTTTGTTTCTTGCTGCGGACTGAGCTTACGACTGCGGTTGCGTCTCCGCTGCACCCTCTGCCGCGGCTTTCATGGACAGGCGCACGCGGCCCTTGTCGTCGGCTTCCAGCACCTTGACCCGCACGACCTGGCCTTCCTTGAGATAGTCGGAGACCTGGTTGACCCGCTCGCTGGCGATCTGCGAGATGTGCAGCAGGCCGTCCTTGCCCGGCAGGATGCTGACGATGGCGCCGAAATCCAGCAGGCGCAGCACCGTGCCCTCGTAGATGCGGCCCACCTCGACTTCAGCTGTGATGTCCTCGATGCGCTTCTTGGCCAGCGCGCCGGCCTCGGCGCTCACCGAGGCAATGGTCACGGTGCCGTCGTCGTTGATGTCGATGACCGCGCCGGTCTCCTCGGTCAGTGCGCGAATCACGGAACCGCCCTTGCCGATCACGTCGCGGATCTTCTCCGGGTTGATCTTCATGGTGATCAGGCGCGGCGCGTAGGTCGATATCTCGCTGCGGTGCTCCGACATCGAGCCCTTCATCAGGCCGAGGATGTGCATGCGCGCTTCGTTGGCCTGTGACAGCGCCACCTGCATGATCTCCTTGGTGATGCCCTGGATCTTGATGTCCATCTGCAGCGCCGTGACGCCGTTGTCCGTGCCGGCCACCTTGAAGTCCATGTCGCCGAGGTGGTCCTCGTCGCCGAGGATGTCCGTCAGCACCGCGAAGCGGTTGCCTTCCTTGATGAGGCCCATGGCGATGCCGGCCACGTGGGCTTTCAGCGGCACGCCGGCGTCCATCAGCGCGAGCGAGCCGCCGCAGACCGAAGCCATCGAGCTGGAACCGTTCGACTCGGTAATCTCCGAGACCACGCGCATGGAGTAGCTGAATTCCTCCGGCGACGGCAACACCGCCAGCAGGGCGCGCTTGGCCAGGCGGCCATGGCCGATTTCGCGGCGCTTGGGCGAGCCGACGCGGCCCGTCTCGCCGGTGGCGAAGGGGGGCATGTTGTAATGGAGCAGGAAGCGCTCCCTGTACTCGCCCTGCAGCGCGTCGATGATCTGCTCGTCGCGGCCGGTGCCGAGCGTGGCCACTACCAGCGCCTGGGTCTCGCCGCGCGTGAACAGCGTGGAGCCATGGGTGCGCGGCAGCACGCCGTGGCGGATGCTGATCGGGCGCACGGTGCGCGTGTCGCGCCCGTCGATGCGCGGCTCGCCGTCGAGGATCCGGTTGCGCACGATCCTGGCTTCGAGATCGAAGAAGATGTTCTTGACGTGGTTGATCTCGTTCGGACCGAGCGGCGTGGCCGCGGCCTGGGAGATGGCCTCGACGACGCGCTTGCGCAGCGCATCCACTTTCTGCATGCGCAGCTGCTTCTGCGTGACGCGGTAGGCATCGCGCAGCTCGGCCTCGGCCAGCCGGGACACCTCGGCGATGAGCGCCTCGTCCTTGGCCGGGGGCTGCCAGTCCCACTCCGGCTTGCCGGCGACTTCCACCAGCTCGTTGATGGCATTGATGGCCGCACGCATCTGCTCATGGCCGAAGACAACGGCGCCGAGCATGACTTCCTCGGACAGTTCCTGCGCCTCGGACTCCACCATCAGCACGGCGCCCGCGGTGCCGGCGACGACGAGGTTGAGCTGGCTTTCCTCGACCTGCGACATGGTCGGGCACATCACGTACTGGCCGTCGATGTAGCCGACGCGCGCGGCGCCGATGGGGCCGTTGAACGGAATGCCGGAAATCGACAGGGCCGCCGAGACGCCGATCATGGCCGGAATGTCGGGATCGATCTCCGGGTTGCTCGACAGCACGGTGACGACCACCTGCACGTCGTTGTAGAGGCCGTCCGGAAAGAGCGGACGGATCGGGCGGTCGATCAGGCGCGAGGTGAGAATTTCCTTCTCGGAGGGGCGGCCTTCGCGCTTGAAGAAGCCGCCGGGAATGCGGCCGGCGGCGTAGACCTTCTCCATGTAATCGACGGTCAGCGGGAAGAAGTCCTGGCCGGTCTTGGGTTCCTTGGCGGCGACGACGGTGGCGAGCACCACGGTCTCGTCCATGTTGACCAGGACGGCGCCGTGCGCCTGGCGGGCGATCTCGCCGGTTTCCAGGGTGACGGTATGAGCGCCGTAGGCGAAGCTTTTCTTGATGGCAGTTAGCAAGGGACTATCCTTTCAATCAGCAGGGGCGAACGCAGGCGCCCCAGAAACGACAAAGCCGGCGCGGCCATGCTGGGCGGCGCCGGCGTATTTGGTCATGCCCGCCACATTGTGGGGCACGCGCAACCCGCCGCTACTTGCGGAGGCCGAGACGCTCGATCAGCGTGCGATAGCCGTCGAGGTTCGTGCGCTTGAGATAATCGAGCAGCTTGCGACGCTGGCTCACCATGCGCAGCAGGCCGCGACGCGAATGGTGATCCTTGACGTGTTCCTTGAAGTGACCGGTCAGGTCGTTGATGCGGTTGGTCAGCAGAGCGATTTGCACTTCGGGCGAGCCGGTGTCGCCTTGCGCACGCTGGAAATCGGCCACGACTTTGGCCTTGTCGGCGGTGGTGAATGCCATGTCTGTTTTCTCTCAAACACTGCTGGATAAAAGGCGCCGCCCCGGTTTGATAGAGCACTGCACCCCATGCTTTTTCATTCGGCTATCGAACGAAGGGGCGGATTATACCCGCACCGCCCTCTTCCTGCAACAAAAAATCCCTATTTTTCAAGGCCGGTAGCCATCAGCCGCTCCGGAGCGATATGGCCGTCCCCGAGCCGCCGGCCCAGCCCCATGAAGCGCTCCCCGGCATATACCCGGACCAGCCCCTCATCCTGCCCTGCCCCGCCCGCCACCGGCTGTCCGTGGCCGAAACGTTCCGCCGCCGCGGCATCCAGGTCCGCCCGCGGCAGGCCGCAGAGCAAGGCATCCGCCGGCTGCAGCCCGGCGTCGCGCTCCTCCGGCGGCAAAGCCTCCAGTGCCTCCAGGGCGACGGCCGCCTCGATGCGCAACGGGCCGATGCGCGTGCGGCGCAGCGCTTCGAGATGGCCGCCGCAGCCCAATGCCTCGCCGATGTCCTGCGCCAGGGTGCGTATGTAGGTGCCCTTGCTGCAATCGACGGCGATTTCCAGCAGGTCGCCGCCGAAGGAGATCAGCTCGATCGAATGGATCGTCACCGGCCGCGGCTGGCGCTCGAGTTCGATGCCCTTGCGGGCGTATTCGTAGAGCGGCCGTCCGCCGCGCTTGAGCGCGGAATGCATGGGCGGCACCTGCATGATGTCGCCGGTGAAGCGCGCCAGCACGGCCTCGACCTGCTCGCGCGTTGCGGCGACCGGGCGGCGCTCCAGCGCCTGCCCTTCGGCGTCGCCGGTATCGGTGCGCACGCCGAACCGGATCGCCGCCTCATAGCGCTTGTCGGCGGTGAGCAGGGTGCCGGCGAACTTGGTCGCCTCGCCGAAACAGAGCGGCAGGAGGCCGGTGGCCATGGGATCGAGCGTGCCGGTGTGGCCGGCCTTGGCGGCATTGAGCAGCCGCCTGGCCTTCTGCAAGGCGGCGTTGGATGTCATGCCACCCGCCTTGTCGAGCAGGAGAACGCCATCGACTCTGCGGCGCTGTCGCTTGGCCGGGGCGTTCATGCGATCGGGGAATCAGTCGTGTTTCTTGTCGGCCCGGATTGCCTCGTCTATCAGGCGCGACAGGCGGTCGCCGCGCTCGACCGAGGCGTCGTAGACGAAGTGCAGTTCGGGCAGGGTATGAATGCGGATGCGCCGCCCCAGTTCGCGCCGCAGGAAACCGCTGGCGCGGCGCAGGCCGGCCTCGATTGCCGGCAGCGCCGCCGGTTCGGCCAGCGAAGTGAAGAAGACCTTGGCGTGGGCGTAGTCCGGCGTCAGTTCCACGCCGGTCAGGGTAATGAGGCCGACGCGCGGATCCTTCAGCTCGAGGCGGATCAGCTCGGCCAACTCACGCTGGATCTGCTCCGCCACGCGCTGGCCGCGGGAAAACTCTTTCGGCATTGCCTTGGAAGCGCCCGGCCTCAGAGCGTCCGCGCGACTTCCTGGATCTCGAACACTTCAAGCTGGTCGCGTTCCTGGATGTCGTTGAAGTTCCTCAGGCTGAGGCCGCACTCGAAGCCCGCCTTGACCTCCTTGACGTCGTCCTTGAAGCGCTTGAGCGAATCCAGTTCGCCGGTCCAGACGACCACGTTGTCGCGCAGCAGGCGCACCTGCGAGCCGCGCTTGACAGTGCCGTCGAGCACGTAGCAGCCGGCCACGGCGCCGACCTTGGAGATGCGGAATACCTGGCGGATCTCCACCAGGCCGATGACGGCTTCCTTCTTCTCGGGCGAGAGCATGCCGGACATGGCGGCCTTCACCTCATCGACGGCATCGTAGATGATGGTGTAGTAGCGGATCTCCACGCCGAGTCCCTCGGCCAGCTTGCGCGACTGCGCATCGGCGCGGGTGTTGAAGCCGATGATGACGGCCTTGGATGCCGAGGCGAGGTTCACATCCGATTCGGTGATGCCGCCGACCGCGGCATGAATGATGTTGACCTTGACTTCATCGGTGGAGAGCTTCGTCAGCGCATGGGCCAGCGCCTCCTGCGAACCCTGCACGTCGGCCTTGACGATGAGCGCCATGCTCTTCGCCTCGCCCTCGCCCATCTGTTCGAACATGTTCTCCAGCTTGGCCGCCTGCTGCCTGGCCAGCTTGACGTCGCGGAACTTGCCCTGGCGGAACAGCGCGATTTCGCGCGCCTTGCGCTCGTCGGCCAGCACCTGCGCTTCGTCGCCGGCCATCGGCACGTCGGCCAGGCCCTGGATTTCGACCGGGATCGACGGACCGGCCTCATCCACCGGCTTGCCATTCTCGTCGAGCATGGCGCGGACGCGGCCATAGACGGCGCCAGCCAGCAGGATGTCGCCCCGTTTGAGGGTACCCGACTGGACCAGCATGGTCGCCACCGGGCCGCGGCCCTTGTCGAGGCGGGATTCGATGATGAGGCCCTTGGCCGGCGCAGCTTTCGCCGCCTTCAGTTCCAGCACCTCGGCCTGCAGCAGCACGTTCTCGATCAGGTCGTCGATGCCCTGGCCGGTCTTGGCCGACACCGGCACGAAGGGCGAATCGCCGCCGTATTCCTCTGGCATCACGCTCTCGGCCACCAGTTCCTGTCTGACGCGGTCCGGATTGGCTTCGGGCTTGTCCATCTTGTTGATGGCCACCACCAGCGGTACGCCGGCTGCCTTGGCGTGGTGGATCGCTTCCTTGGTCTGCGGCATGACGCCGTCGTCGGCGGCCACGACCAGGATGACCAGGTCGGTGGCCTTGGCGCCGCGGGCGCGCATGGCCGTGAAGGCCTCGTGGCCGGGCGTGTCGAGGAAAGTCACCATGCCGCGCGGCGTCTCGACGTGATAGGC
>PNJM01000076.1 GCA_013821865.1 Rhodocyclaceae bacterium | reverse complement strand
CCACCTGCTCCTGGGTATTGACGACATCGGCGCGCCCCGCGGCGTTCATCGCCGGGCCGTTGAGCAAGCCTTCCGGCGCCTCGGCTTTCCTGTCCTCGGGCATCGACTCGATCAGCACCTGCAGGAGCTGCGACTCCAGGCTCTGCGCCAGGTCGACGACTTTCTTGATGACCTGGCCGGTGAGATCCTGAAAGTCCTGCGCCATCATGATTTCCATGAGCTGGTCGCCGGCGGCGGCAGCCTGCTTCGGCACCTCGCCCAGGAAGGCTTTGGTGTCGCCGGCCAGGGCCTTGAATTCGGCCACGGAAAGGTCGCCGCCGAGCAGCCTGTCCCAGCGCCCGTTCAGCGCCGTGGCCTTCGACTGCACATCATCCACGATCGGCTTGGCGATATCGGTGGCGTTGAGCACGCGGCTCGCCGCCTGTTCGGTCATCTGGGCGATGTAGTTGAGGCGCTGGCGCGCATCGGGAATGGCCTTGGCGGCATTCTCCAGGGCGCGGTCGTAGCCGAGCTGGCGCAGCGTGTCATGCAGCTCGCGCGTCATGTGCCCGATGCGATTGAACACATTGTCCACCGAGGGGGCTTCCTTCCGGGCGTCGCAGTTGTGCGCGGCGTGCCCGGCCGAGGCAGTGGCGGAGGCAGCGGCTTTCACCGGCGCCTCGTACTGCCCGGAGACGCTGTCGAACAGTGCCTCCAGCTCGTCCGAATCGCCGGTCGCGGCGGTGCCGCCCACGGCTTCCAGGTGCCGGCGCGCCGGCGGCTGCGCGGCAATGCTGTCAAAGAGCGCCTGCAGGTCTTCCGAGTCGCCCGTATCATTAATTCCGAACCGCTTCGGCATGCCAGTCTCCCGTTTTTTTAAGGAAGGAATCCGAGTTCCGTTGGGGCAGCCTCAGGCCGCTTCCTTTTCCAGCTTCTCGAAGATCTTGCTGAGCTTCTCGTTAAGCGTCGCCGCGGTGAACGGCTTGACGATGTAGCCGCTGGCGCCGGCCTGGGCCGCCATAATGATGTTTTCCTTCTTCGCCTCCGCCGTGATCATGAGCACCGGCAGGTGCTTGAGCTGCGCGTTGGCGCGGATGGACTGCAGCAGCGCCAGGCCGTCCATGTTGGGCATGTTCCAGTCCGTCACGACGAAGTCGAAGTGCTCGCCGGTCAGCTTGGCCAGGGCCACGGCGCCGTCCTCCGCCTCATCGACGTTGAGGAAGCCCAGTTCCTTGAGCAGGTTGCGCACGATGCGCCGCATGGTCGAGAAATCGTCGACGACCAGGAATCGCATTTTCATATCGGGCATGTTTACCTCCGTTAGTTCCTGCGCCGGATTCCGGCAGTCATTCCTTGTGCGCATGCGCCCTGGCCAATAGCGGCCGCAGCGTCTCGGCCAGCACCTCGGCGTCGAACTTCGCCACGTAGGCATCGACACCGACGCTCTTGCCCATCGCCCGGTTCGCCTCCGACGAAAGCGACGAGTGCATGACGACCGGAATGCCTTCAAAGCGCGGATCGCTCTTGATGTGGCGCGTCAGCACATAACCGTCCATTTCCGGCATCTCGGCATCGACTAGGATCAGGTTGACCTCGTCGACCATGCAGGCGCCGGTTTGCTGGGCGTGCGCCGCCATGCCGGACAGCCGGTTCCACGCTTCCATTCCGTTCAGCGCATGCTTGTGCTTGACGCCCATGCGATCCAGCGTTTCGGTGATCTTCTTGCGCGCCACGGCCGAGTCGTCCACGAAGAAGATGCTGTAATCCGCGTCGCCGCCCATCGGCACGACGTTGGTGACCGGCGCCTCGCCAAAGGTGTTGGCCATGATCTGCTCGACATCGAGGATGGACACCAGCCTGCCCTCCGGCAGCTCCGTAATGGCGGTGATGAAGCTCTGGCCGGCGGCGATCAGGCCCTCCGGGGCGCGGACCTTGTCCCATTCGACACGAATGATGCGGTCCACGTCATGCACCAGGAAGCCGAGCGTGCGCTTGCTGTATTCCGTCACCATCATGGTGCCGCCCTGGCCCTGCGGTGCGCCCTCCAGGTTCAGGGCGCGGGCGAGAGAGAGCACGGGAATGACGTTTCCGCGCAGGGAGATCAACCCCTCGACGCCGGGCGGCATGTTGGGCGCCCGTGTGATCATCGGCGTCTTGGTCACCTCCCGCACCTTGAACACGTTGATGCCGAAGGTTTCCCGCGTGCCGAGGGAGAAGAGCAGGATTTCCATGCGATTCGAGCCCGCCAGCTTGGTACGGGCATCCACGCTTTCGAGCAAGGAGTTGTCTGTACGGTCCATGGGCATGCCCTCCGGCGTCAGGCGGCAACCGCAGCCGGCGGATGCTGCTGTCCCACGGGGACTTCCTCCGGTCGCAGGAGCCGGTTGATGGTGGTGGCCAGTTGCTGCGGCTCGAACTTCGCCACGTACTCGTCCACGCCCACCGAACGGCCCAGTTGCTGGTTCGACATGCCGGAAAGAGAGGAATGCATGAGGACGGGAATGCCGGTGAAGCGCGGATCGTTCTTGATCATCTTGGTCAGCATGTAGCCGTCGGTTTCCGGCATCTCGATGTCGGTGAGCACCAGGCTCACCACGTCGCGCGCCGTGCGCCCGGTGGACTCGGCGTAGGAGGCGAGCTTCTGCAATTCCTCCCAGGCCTGCTTGCCGTTGATCGCCGCCACGTAGCGCACCTGCATCGCCTCCAGCGTCTGCTGGATCTGGCGGCGGGCGACGGAAGAGTCGTCGGCGAACACCACCGTGGCGTCGCTGCGGTTGATCGGCTGGATATCCTTGAAAATGAGGCTGTCGTCGAAGTGCGTCGTTTCGGACAGCACCCGCTCGACGTCGAGCAGCATGACCAGGCGTCCGTCGGCCAGTTCGGTCACGGCGGTGACCAGCCCGCCCATGCGGGCGGTCAGCATCTCGGGCGGCACCTTCATCTGCGCCCAGTCCAGGCGCAGGATGGTATCCACCGCCTCGACCAGGAAGCCCTGGGTGTGGCCGTTGTATTCGGTGACGATCATGATCTCGCGCGGCTGGTCGTTCGCCACATGGGCGTATTTGGCCAGGTCGACCACGGGAACCAGCATGCCGCGCAGGGAAACCATGCCCTCGACCGCATCCGGCATTTCCGGCGCGGCGGTGATGGGCGGCGTGCGCATCACTTCGCGCACCTTGAAGACGTTGATGCCGAAGGTTTCCTTGCGGCCGGTACGGCTGTCCGTGCCAAGGGAGAACAGCAGCAGTTCCAGCTTGTTGGTGCCGGCCAGCTTGGTTCGGGCATCAATGCTCTTCAGTAGTTCTGACATGACAAATCTCCCCTCCAGGGAAAATCCGTGTTGTGCATCGCGACAAAACAATGGCTTGGTGCCATTGAATTCAGTAACGGCAATGTTCCGGCATTCTTGAGCCGTCCATGAAGCTACTCGGTGCGATAGCCGACGCGGAACCCGCCCCAGTGGCGCCCCTGCACGTAAATCGGCGCCGAGATGTCGTGCATGATCTCGCCGGTGTCGCGGCGGTAGGTTTGCAGCAGGAAGGGCTGCTCGTGGGCGCCGCACTTCTTGCCCACCGGGTCGTTGAAGATGCGCTTGGTGCGGTTGTTCACGAAATCGACCTTCTCGTCGCCGGTGAGCGGCTGGGAGTAGCGCTTGTTGTGGGTCGGGAAGTAGCCGTTCAGATCCACTGCGCCGGCGTAGGCGATCTCCCTGTTGCGCTCCAGCAGCGGCTCCTGCACCGGCGGGAAGATCTTGTCGGTGAGCGCGTCGAACCTGGAGTGGAACTTCTGTGGCCTGGTGTTGGGAATCGGCACGTAGTTGTGGTCGAACAGGTCGTCCGGCTTGATGGCACCGTTGCGCACAGCATCCTCCAGAACCTTGCCGGCCTCCTTCGCCGCCTGTTGCGCGACGGCAGGCATCCTGGCATGGATGGACATGGCCTGTTCGCCCCGCTCGCCCAGCTTGAACACGGTGCCGACTTCCTTGAGGTTCAGCGCCAGGGTGTCGAGCTGGCCGGCCTCCTGCAAGGTGCGGGAGGCGGTGGCATTGTTGTCCTCGGCCATCTTGAGGATGTCCTGCACATGCCCCGTGATGTTCTGGCCGTTGGCACTCTGCTGCTGGATGGCGCTGGCGATGGCCTCGATCTTTTCCATCGTCTCCTGGGCGCCCTGATTGATCTGCTGCAGCGACTCCGCCGCCTGGCGGGCGAGCTCGGCGCCGGACCGCGCCTGGTTGCTGCCCTGCTGGATGCTGGCGATGGCAGTCTGGGTCTCGCTCTGGATGGCGCCGATCATGGCGCCGATTTCGCCAGTGGCCGCCGTGGTGCGCTCGGCGAGCTTCCTCACTTCATCGGCGACGACCGCAAAGCCGCGCCCCTGCTCGCCGGCCCGGGCCGCCTCGATGGCGGCGTTGAGCGCCAGCAGGTTGGTCTGGTCGGCGATGTCGTGGATCACCCGCACGATGCCGGAGATGGCCTGCGAACGCTCGCCCAGCGCCGCCACCACCTGCGCCGATTGCTCGACCGACCGGGCGATGCGATCGATCTCGCCCGAGGCGCGATCCACGATGTCGGCGCCGCGCTTGGACAGCTCCCGCGCCGACTGGGCATTGGCGGACGTCAATTCGGCGTTCTCCGCCACCTGGTTGATGCCGATGTTCATTTCTTCCATGGCATGCATGGTGGCTTCGGCCGCGCTGCGCTGCTGGTCCGAGCCGCCGGCCACGTGTTTCGCTTCCTGGATCAGGTTTTCCGCGGCTTCCGCCACCTGCTTCGAGTTGAAGCACACCTTGCCGATGATGCCCTGGAAGCTTTCCATGAGATCGTTGAAGGCCTTGGCCGCCTCGACGGTGGCCGCGCTGCCGGCCAGCGGGGCGCGGCGCGACAGGTCGCCATCGCTGCGGGTGGCCTGGATCGCCCGCCGCAGGTCGGAGAGCGGGTCGAGCAAGGTTCGCCGCAGGAAGAAAAACGGAACGATGCCGGCCGCCAGGCCGGCGGCCACGTGATAGGACACCAGGCCCCAGCCGAGGCCCGCCCCTGACAGATGGGTCGCCAGGATGGCGCCCCCCGCGAGGAAAAGGCCGAGCAGGATAAAGCCCGACATGATGCGCGCCGTCGTGCCGGTATGATTCATGATCATTCCCCTCCTTCTGCTGATGGGCGGCAGATTCCGCATCCGCCACCGCCTGTTTTAATCGATGCGCCGCCTGAGGCCGGACGGCGAAACGTCCGGCCAAGCCATGCAGGGGCATGGCAGGCATAACGGCAGGAGGAGGTGATAGCTTTAGGATTTCCTATTACCTAAGTAATAAGCCGGCCGGGTGCGGATTCTGGGGATCGAGGCAGGGTCAGCGCGGCTTGAGCAAGCCGGTCTGGCGCTCGTTCGCGCACAGCCTGGACATCAACCGCACGCCGATCCCGGACAGCGGCGCCACCTCATCCACCGCCCTGAGGGCGACCGCCTCGCGCGGCATGCCATAGACGACGCAGGAAGCCTGGTCCTGGGCGATGTTCCAGGCGCCGGCGCGCTTCATGGCGAGCATGCCCGCCGCGCCGTCCTTGCCCATGCCGGTCAGGATGACGCCGATGGCGTGATGGCCGGCGCAGGCGGCGGCCGAATGGAAGAGGACATCCACCGAGGGTCGATGGCGATTCACCGGATCGGCCTGGGACAGTTCGGCAAGATAACCGGTGCCGTTCTTTTTCACCAGAAGGTGCGAATGCCCGGGCGCCACATAGGCGGTGCCCGGCCGCACGCGATCGCCGTGCTCGGCTTCCTTGACATGAATCCGGCACAAGCTGTCCAGCCGCCTGGCGAACGACCCGGTGAACGACGGCGGCATGTGCTGCACGATGAGAATGCCGGGGGTGTTCTCCGGCAGGGCGGTCAGCACTTCCTTGAGCGCCTCGGTGCCGCCGGTGGAAGCGCCGATCAGGATCAGGTCGTCCGCGCCGGGGCGCCAGCCCTCCCACGGGGACTTCCCCTGGTCGTCGCTGGCCGCGGCCATCCTCGGCGGGGACGCTGCCGGCCGCCGCTCGGCCGCCGGCGCATTGCTCGCGGGACGGGCCCGGCTCGCGCGCGCGATGCGGATCTTGTCGCGCACTTCTTCGGCAAAATCCTCGCTCACGGCCTTCGAGTCCGGCGACGACCGAAGGAAGTCCCCGCGGGACGGCTTGGTGACGAAGTCCACCGCGCCCAGTTCAAGCGCCTTCAGCGTCTGCTCCGAACCGCGCTCGGTGTAGGAAGAAACCATCACCACCGGCATCGGCCGGAATTGCATCAGGCGGCGCAGGAACTCGATGCCGTTCATCTTCGGCATCTCGACGTCCAGGGTCAGCACGTCGGGTTCGAGCAGCTTGATCATCTCGTGCGCGGCAATGGGGTCCGCCGCCGTGCCGACGACGCGCATGTCGCCCGCCGCGTTGACGATGTCGGTCAGCAGCCTGCGCGTCAGCGACGAATCGTCGACGACGAGAACCTTCGTCTTCCCGCCCGGCGGCATCAGGCCTCCCGCCGGTCCGTCCCAGGAGAGGCCTGCGCCCCCCTGGGGGGCAGTGAAGCGAAGCGAAAGCGGGGGCCGTCCATCTCAGCGCCGGCGGTCCGCGCGTTCATACGTCGTCCTTCCGAGGGAACGGAACAGGTCCGTGGCGTGGAGGAAGCTCTCCGAGTGGCCGGCGAACAGCAGCCCGTCCTCGCGCAGCAGCAGCACGAACTTCTTCAGGATGTCGTACTGGGTCTTCTTGTCGAAGTAGATCATCACGTTGCGGCAGAAGATCACGTCCAGCGGCCCCTGCACCGGCCATGTCGCGTCGAGCAGGTTGATGCGGCGGAAGGCGATCAGCCGCCGCAGTTCCGGCCGCACCTGCACGCTGCCCTCCTGGATGCCGCCTCCCTTGAGAAAGTGGCGCGAGACCTGCTCACGCGAAAGCTTGCCGACGCGTTCGGCCGGATAGGCGCCGCGCTCACCCTGTGCCAGCACGTTCGTGTCGAGGTCGCTCGCGATGATCGATACGGGCGGTGCCATGCTGTTGAACGCCTCCACGGCGGTCATGGCGATCGAATAGGGCTCCTCGCCGGTCGACGCGGCGCTGCACCAGATCCTGATCGGGCGCTTTTCCGTGATGGCCTTGAGGTGCCGGGACAGCACCTCGAAATGATGCGCCTCGCGGAAGAAGGAAGTGAGGTTGGTCGTCAGCGAGTTGACAAAAGTCTCCCACTCCTGCCCATCGCCGCGCTCGAGGCGGGCCAGGTACTGGGCGAAAGTGCGATCGCCGTTGACGCGCAGCCGCCGCGCCAGCCGGCTGTAGACCATGTCGTGCTTGGCCGGAGAAAGCGCGATCCCGGCATGCTCATGGATGAGCTTGCGCACGCGCTCGAAGTCGGCCGGGGTGAATTCGAACTCGCGCGGGGAATGGCTCTTGTCGCTATCGAAGCTCATCTCAAAACTCCGGCCATTCCCCGCCCCCCTCCCTTCCGCCCGGCTTGCGGCGAACCTTGGGCAAGGGCTCGGGATCCTGCGGATCGAGGTAGAGCAGAAGCGATTCCATCGTCGACAAGTGCTCGGCGGTTTCGTCGTAGAACGCCTGGTGGAACTGGGTCATGTCGAGCGGCATGGCGGCTTGCTCCGACCAGGGTCAACCGGCGGGTTTCGCCGCCGGACCGGGCTGGCCGCCGCCCTCCTCCGCCGGCTTCGCCTCCGGCAGCATGCCGTCGGAAAGGATCGCCTCCTCGGTCTTCTTGTTGAGCACGACGATGCTGATGCGGCGATTGATCGGATTGTGCGGATCCTTCGTATCATAGAGCACCGTCGAGGAAAGCCCGACCACGCGCATGACCTTGTTCTCCGCCATGCCGCCGGAGATCAGCTCGCGGCGCGAGGCGTTGGCGCGGTTGGCGGACAGTTCCCAGTTGCCGACACCCTTGTCGCCCGTGGCGAAGGGCTTGGCGTCCGTATGGCCCGACAGGGCGATCCTGTTATCGACGTCGTTCAGCGATTTCCCGATCTCGCGCAGGATGTCGCGCATGTAGGGTTTCACCTCGGCGCTGGAGAGATCGAACATGGGCCGGCTCTTCTCGTCCACGATCTGGATGCGCAGGCCCTCGCTGGTGATGTCGAGAATCAACTGGTTCTTGTATTGCCGCAGCGCAGGATTATCGTCGATGGTCTTCTCGATCTTCTCCTTGAGCTCGCCAAGGCGTTTCTTCTCCTGCTTTTCCTGCTCGGCCTTGAGCGCCGCCAGGTTGAAGGTTTTCTTCTCCGTCTTGACCTCGCCCGATTTCACCTGGCCGACGAGGCGGGTGATGTCCTGGCCCCCGCCCTGGATCACGCTGGAGGCGTCGCCGCTGCCGGAGCCGCCCTGCATGGCGACCTTGAGCGGGGTGGAGAAGTAGTCGGCGATGCCCTGCAGGTCGCCCTTGGTGGTGGAGCCGAGCAGCCACATGAGCAGGAAGAAGGCCATCATCGCCGTGACGAAATCGGCATAGGCGATCTTCCAGGCGCCGCCGTGATGGCCGCCGCCGCCCCTCTTGATGCGCTTGACGATGATGGGCTGCTGGGTGTCGTCGCTCATGTGGTCGCCATGCTCCGGTTTCGAGCTTCGGGTTTCGAGTTGGCGGCGCATATGCGCCGCCCCCGGATTTCAACTCGCAACTATTTCGATTTGCGCTGCTTGACCTCGTCCTCCAGCTCGCGGAAGCCGGGCCTTTCGGTCGAGTAGAGCACCTTGCGGCCGAATTCCACGGCCACCTGCGGCGCGTAGCCGTTCATGCTGGCGAGCAGCGTGACTTTCATGCACTGGAACATCTTGGTCGATTCGGCGAGCTTCTGCTCCAGCAGGGTCGCCAGCGGCGCGACGAAGCCGTAGGAGAGCAGGATGCCGAGGAAGGTGCCGACCAGCGCGGCGGCGATCAGCTTGCCCAGCTCCGCCGGCGGAATGCCGACGGACTCCATGGTATGCACCACGCCCATCACCGCGGCCACGATGCCGAAGGCCGGCAGGCCGTCGGCCAGCTTGGCCAGGGCGTGCGCCGGCACCTCTCCCTCGTGATGGTGGGTCTCGATCTCGTTGTCCATCAGGTTCTCGATTTCGAAGGCGTTCAGGTTGCCGCCGACCATCAGGCGCAGGTAGTCGGTAAGGAACTCCATGGCATGGTGGTCGTGCTGGATCGACGGATACTTCGAGAAGACCGGGCTGGCTTCGGGATTCTCCACGTCGGACTCGATCGACATGAGGCCCTCCTTGCGCACCTTGGCCAGGATCTCGTAGAGCATGGAGAGCAGTTCGATGTAGAGCGTCTTGTTGAAGCGCGATCCCTTGAGCACGCTCGGCAGCATCTTGAGGGTGGACTTGACCGTCTTCGGTGTGTTCGAGACGAGGAATGCCCCCAGAGCCGCCCCGCCGATGATGACAAGCTCGTTGGGCTGGATCAGGGCGGCCACATGGCCCCCGGCCATGATGAAACCGCCGATGACCGAGCCGAGGATGGCGACATAGCCGATGATTACGAACATCTTTTTGCCTTGTTATTGGTTTG
>PNJM01000075.1 GCA_013821865.1 Rhodocyclaceae bacterium | reverse complement strand
GTCCCAGCCGCCGCTTGCCATCGCCGGCGAAAAGGTGGCGGTAAACATCTGCTACGAGGACGTTTTCGGCGAGGAGATCATCCGCGCCCTGCCCGAGGCGACGCTGCTGGTCAATCTCTCCAACACGGCCTGGTTCGGCGATTCGCTGGCACAGCCGCAGCACCTGCAGATCGCGCAGATGCGCGCGCTGGAAACGGGCCGCACCATGCTGCGTGCCACCAACACCGGCATGACGGCCATCGTCGGTCCGCGCGGACAGGTCGAACGGGTACTGCCCCCATTCACCGAGGGTGCGCTGGTCGGCGAAGTGAGAGGTCGTTCCGGCGCCACGCCTTACGTGCACTGGGGCAACCACGCCGTGCTGCTGCTCGTTGCCCTTTCCTTGCTGGCGCCGCTGCTCGGCTTGCACCGCGGTGCACATTGACCTGTCGGCAGCACGAGCAGAAGTTCGTCGGGTATTTCCGTATCGACGCGCTGGAGAGGCAGCTTGCGGAGGCGAAGGCGGGCGGCAAGCAGCGCCCGCCATGGGAGTCAGTAGCCCAGCGAGTGATTGCCGAGGTCGATGGTGAGCACGGCGCGGCCGATGGCGGCGGCCGCAGCGCGAACGAAGCTTTTCACCCAGGGTGTCGGTTCGGCAAAAGCCTCTTCCTTTTGTGTCTTGGCCAGGCAAAGTATCTTGTCGGCGAGCAGCAGCTTGCCGACCGGATTGGTGGGCAGGCAGCCAGCGGCTTCGAATTCCTGACCGAGCCAGTCCTGCGCCTTGCGCGAATCCATACCGGCGAGATCGGCGTCGGAAAGCTCGAACTCATGCCTTTCTTCGTTGATCGTGACGACCGTGACGTGACAGCCCATCTGCTTGCTCCAAGTGTGTTGGGACGATCGAATATTACCCGATCCATGTGCAACAATCAGTCGCAGGGCCGACAATTGACCTGGATTGTGATGGCCTATTACGATTCGGAGTATGAAGGAGCGCGGGCTGTTCGTCCGGGTGGGCGTCGCCACCGTGGAATTCTTTCGCGGCGCGCCGGAAATGCTGCGTTTCCTCGGCGAGATCGGGCCTGCCTCGGCGCGGCAAACCCTGTAAAATCGCGGTTTTGCAATTTTTCCCCGAAGTTCATGCCAACGTTTCAGGAAGTCATCCTCCGCCTCCAGGATTTTTGGGACAAGCAGGGCTGCGCGCTGTTGCAGCCCTACGACATCGAGGTCGGCGCCGGCACTTTCCATACCGCCACCTTCCTGCGCGCCATCGGCCCCGAGCCGTGGAATGCGGCCTACGTGCAGCCTTCGCGCCGGCCCAAGGACGGCCGCTACGGCGAGAACCCCAACCGCCTGCAGCACTATTACCAGTACCAGGTGGTGCTCAAGCCTTCTCCCGCCAATATCCAGGAACTCTACCTCGACTCGCTGCGCGCGCTCGGCATCAACACCGCCGAGCACGACATCCGCTTTGTCGAGGACGACTGGGAAAGCCCGACGCTCGGCGCCTGGGGCCTCGGCTGGGAAGTGTGGCTCGACGGCATGGAAGTGACGCAGTTCACCTATTTCCAGGAAGTCGGCTCGCTTGCCTGCAAGCCGGTGCTGGGCGAAATCACCTACGGGCTCGAACGCCTGGCCATGTACCTGCAAGGCGTGGAAAACGTCTACGACCTGGTCTGGGCCGAAGGGCCGGGCTATCGCATCACCTACGGCGGCGTCTATCACCAGAACGAAGTCGAACAGTCGAAATACAACTTCGAGCACTCCAACGTCGAGATGCTGTTCCGCCACTTCGGCGACCACGAGTCCGAAGCCAAGCGCCTGATGGGGCTGAATCTGCCGCTGCCGGCTTTCGAGCAGGTGATGAAGTGCTCGCACACCTTCAACCTGCTCGATGCGCGCGGCGCGATTTCCGTTACCGAGCGCGCCGCCTACATCGGCCGCGTGCGGGCCCTGGCGCGGGAAGTGGCGCAGGCCTATTACGATTCGCGCGCAGCCCTCGGCTTCCCGATGCGCAAGGGGAACTGAGATGAACGCCACCTTGCTCGTCGAGCTCCTGGCCGAGGAACTGCCGCCCAAGGCGCTCGCCCGCCTCGGTGAAACTTTCGCCTCGGGCGTCCATGCCGGGCTTGCTGCCCGCAATCTGGCCGCTGCCGGGGGCGGCTTCCGCTGGTTCGCCACGCCGCGCCGGCTGGCGGTGCAAGTGCCGGCCGTGCTGGCGCAGGCGCCCGATTCGATGGTGCATGAGAAGATCATGCCTGTCGCCGTGGCGCTCGACGCCGCAGGCAAGCCGACACCCGCATTGCAGAAGAAGCTGGAAGCCAAGGGCATCCCCGTTTCCGCCCTGCCGAAGTTCGAAAAGCGCATGGACGGCAAGTCGGAGACCTTTTTCTATCAGGCTACCGTCAAGGGCGCGAAGCTCGACGACGTGCTGGCCGGCATCGTCGGCGAGGCGCTGAAGAAACTGCCCATCCCCAAGCTCATGCGCTGGGGCGATTCCGATCATCAGTTCGTGCGTCCGGTGCACGGCCTCGTCCTGCTGCATGGCAGCCGCATCGTGCCGGGCGAGGTGCTGGGCTTGGCCGCCGGCCGTGCCGCGCGCGGCCACCGCTTTCTGAGCGAGGGCATGCTCGATCTGCCGCAGGCGGACGACTACGCGGATGTACTTCTCAAGCAGGGCAAGGTCGTTCCCTGCTTCGTCAGGCGGCACGACATCATCCGCGGGCAGCTCGACGCCAGGGCGGCCGAACTGGGTGCCAGCCTCAGCCGGGATGAGGCCGCGGTCGCGGCCCTGCTCGACGAGGTGACGGCGCTGGTCGAATGGCCTGTGGTGTACGTCGGCGAGTTCGAGGCCGAGTACCTCGAGGTGCCGCCGGAATGCCTGATTCTCACCATGCAGCAGAACCAGAAATATTTCCCGCTGTTCGACGCCGCGGGCAGGCTGCTGAACCGCTTCCTCATCGTCTCCAACATGCAGGTGGACGATCCCCGGCACATCATCGGCGGCAACCAGCGCGTCGTGCGCCCGCGCCTGTCGGACGCGCGTTTCTTCTACAACCGGGATCGCAGGAAAACGCTGGAGAGCAGGATCGCCGGGCTGGCTTCCGTCGTCTACCACAACAAGCTCGGCTCGGTCGGGCAGCGGGTCGAGCGGATGGAGCGGCTGGCGAAATCGATTGCCGGCAGGCTCAACGCCAACACGTCCCTGGCCGCCCGCGCCGCGCACCTGGCGAAAGCCGACCTGGTGACGGACATGGTCGGCGAGTTTCCCGAGCTGCAAGGGATCATGGGCCGCTACTATGCCCTGCATGACGGCGAGGACAAGGCCGTTGCCGACGCCATCGAGGCGCATTACCGCCCGCGTTTCGCCGGCGATGCGCTGCCCCAGGGCAACGTCGCCTGCGCTGCTGCCCTGGCGGATAAGCTCGATGCGCTCGCCGGCTTCTTCGGCATCGGCCAGGTGCCGACGGGCGACAAGGACCCGTTCGGCCTGCGCCGTGCCGCGCTGGGCGTGCTGCGCATCCTGCTCGAAACCCCGCTGCCGCTGGATCTGCGCGGGCTGATCGAAGACGCGGGCCGGGGCTACAAGGCCGGCACGCTCGCGGGCGGCTTTGCCGATGCGCTGCATGAGTTCATGCTCGATCGCCTGCGCGGCTACCTGCGCGAGAATGGCGAGAAGCGCGGCCACAGCCAGGAGGCGATCGAAGCCGTGCTGGCTCTCAAGCCCGCGCGCATCGATCTCGTCGTGCCCAAGCTGGAGGCGGTGCGCCGGTTCGTCGCGCTGCCCGAGGCGACCGCGCTGGCCGCGGCCAACAAGCGCATCGTGAATATCCTGAAGAAAGCCGAAGGAGTGCGCGGCGAGCCCGACGTGCTGCTGTTCCAGGAAAACGCCGAAAAGCAGCTCTTCGAGCAAATGAACCGCATCGCGCCGCTGGTGCGCTCGCATCTTGCCGGTGAGGACTACACGCAGGCCCTCAAGGCGCTGGCCGGGTTGCGCGCGGCGGTCGATACCTTCTTCGACCAGGTGTTGGTCATGGCCGAGGAGCCGCTGACGCGGGAGAATCGCCTGGCGCTGCTGGCGCAGCTTGCTTCCCTTATGAACCAGGTCGCCGATATTTCCAAGCTTGTCGTTGAAAAGTGAAACTCGTCATTCTCGACCGCGACGGCGTCATCAACTTCGACAGCGACCAGTTCATCAAGTCGCCCGACGAGTGGCGGCCGATCCCGGGCAGCCTCGACGCCATCGCGCGGCTGACGCAGTGGGGGTACCGCGTGGTGGTCGCCACCAACCAGTCGGGCATCGGCCGCGGCCTGTTCGACATGGACACGCTGAACTCCATCCACGACAAGATGAGCCGTGCCGTCAGCCTCGCCGGCGGACGCATCGACGCCGTTTTCTTCTGCCCCCATCCGGCCGATTCCCCCTGCGATTGCCGCAAGCCGAGGCCGGGCATGCTGCGCGAGATCGCCGCCCGCTACAACGCGGAACTCAAAGGCGTTCCGGCGATTGGCGACAGCCTGCGCGACCTGCAGGCTGCCGTCGCGGTGGGCGCGCAGCCGATCCTGGTGCTCACCGGCAAGGGTGAGAAGACCCGCAACCATCCCGACCTGCCGCCCGAGACGCTGGTCTTTCCCGATCTCGCCGCCGCCGCGGCGCACATCGCGGCATGAGCGGCCGGAACAACCACAGGCCGGGTGTTGCCGTTTTCATGCGCTCCGTGCTGTTCCTGGCGGTGCTGGCCGCCGTCACGGTGCCCTATGGGATCGTGCTGACGCTTCTCCGTCCTCTCGTCGGCCCCTTCACCCGCTACAAGGTGGTGCAGGGCTGGAGCCGGACGGCGATGTGGCTCATCCGGCATATGCTCGGCATCGACTACCGCGTGCTCGGCCGCGAGAACATCCCGAGCCAGCCTTCAGTGATCCTGTGCAAGCATCAGTCGGCCTGGGAGACGATAGCGCTGCAGCGCATATTCCCGCCGCAGATCTACGTCATGAAGAGGGAACTGCTCAGAATCCCTTTCTTCGGCTGGGGGCTGGGTTCGCTGCCCATGATTTCGATCGACCGATCGGCCCGCAAGGGCGCCCTCCAGCAGATCGGCGAGCAGGGACGGGAGCGGCTCAAGAGCGGCTTCTGGGTGGTCGTGTTCCCGGAAGGCACGCGGGTGGCGCCGGGCTTGACGCGACGCTACAAGAGCGGCGGCGCCTATCTGGCGGCAGTGGCCGGGGCGCTGGTGGTGCCCGTGGCGCAGGATGCCGGCGAGCTGTGGCCGCGCAACGCCTTCCTCAAGTATCCGGGTACAATCACAGTGAGCATCGGCCCGGCCATTGACGCGCGCGGCCTGACTCCGGACCAGGTGAACGCCCGCGCCGCAGCCTGGATCGAAGCCGAAATGCGGCGCATCAGCCCTCACCGGTACAAGGATGATGGCACGGCAGCAGGAACTTCAGCTTGAACTGCCCGCAGGCAGCGCCGCACCGGCTGCGCCGGGGGCGCAGTATTCCCTCCAGCTCGGCGACCAGCCGCTTCCCTTCCGCCTGCGCCGCTCGCGCCGACCCAATGTCGCCTTCTCCGTCGACGAGCGCGGCTTGCAGGTGAGCGCGCCGCGCGGCATGACGCTGCCGCGGATCGAACAAGCCATCCGTGACGGCAGTCGCGCCATTGTCGGAAAACTGGACAAGGCCGCCGCTTCAGGCAAGCTGCCGCTTCCCAGGCGCTGGCACGACGGTGTGCGCTTCCCTTTCCTCGGGCGCGGGATCGTTCTGCGCCTTGACGCCGCCACGGACAGCGCCGTGCTGCGCGATGACGCATTGCATCTGCCTTTGCCCCCGCAAGCCGCCGACAGCCAGGTGAAGGACCGCGCCCATGGCTGGCTGCAGGCCGAAGCCAGGCGCGTTCTCGGCGAGCATGTCACGGCCTGCGCGCAGCGCCTCGGCATCGCCGCGCCGCAATGGCGGCTTTCCTTCGCTGCCGGCTCCTGGGGCGGAGTCGGTGCGGATGGCCGCCTGCGCCTTTCCTGGCGCCTCATCCATCTCACGCCGGAAGAGATGGAAGGCGTGATCCTCAGGCAGCTCGCGCCCCTTCAGTGGCGCGCCGAGGTGCGGGACCTGTGGGATGCTGCGCCTCTTTCAGCTTGAGCTGCCGCTCTTCCGGCGTGCGCCGCCGCCGGCGGAGGAGCACCGCCATATCCAGCTCGGCTCGCGCATCGTCGACTACAAGCTGCTTCGCTCGCGCCGCCGCACTCTCGGCATGACCATCGACCAGCGCGGCCTGCGCGTGGGCGCCCCGCCCCGCACTTCGCTGCGCGAGGTCGAGCATTTTCTCCACCACAACGCCGAGTGGGTGCTGAAGAAGCTGGACGAGTGGCACGGCCACGGCAAGTCGCGCCACCTGGCCATCCGCGAAGGCGCGCTGGTGCCGGTGCTGGGCGAAGAGTGCGTGGTGCGCGTGGAGCAGGGCGCCAACCGAGTACGCTGGGTCGGCCATACGCTGATCCTCCAGGCGCGGCCGGATGCCGACCTGCGCCAGCTGGCGCGCCGCGCCTTGCGCAGCCGCGCCCTGGAGGTGTTCACTGAGCGCACGGCGCATTACGCGGCGAAACTGCACCGGCCGATGCCGCGCCTTGCGCTCTCGAACGCCCAGACGCGCTGGGGCAGCTGCAGCGAGAAGACGGGCATCCGCCTTTCCTGGCGGCTGATCCATTCGCCCCTGTGGCTGATCGATTACGTCGTGGTGCACGAGCTGGCCCATCTGGTCGAGATGAACCACTCGAAGCGCTTCTGGGCCGTGGTCGAGCGGCTTTATCCCGAGTACCGCGCGGCGCGCGACGAACTCAAGCGGCTCGCCGCGACCTGCCCGCAAATCTAGGAGCAATAGCCATGAGAATCCTGCACACCATGCTGCGCGTGGGCGACCTCGATCGCTCGCTGAAGTTCTACACCGAAGTGCTCGGCATGCGCCTGCTCAGGCGCAGCGATTATCCGGACGGGAAGTTCACGCTGGCCTTCGTCGGCTACCAGGACGAGGCCGCCGGCGCCGTGCTGGAACTCACCTTCAACTGGGGCGTGGACAAGTACGAGATCGGCACCGGCTACGGCCATGTCGCCCTGGAAGTGGACGACGCCTATGCCGCCTGCGAAGAGATCAAGCGCCGCGGCGGCGCGGTGACGCGCGAAGCGGGGCCGATGAAGCACGGCACGACGGTGATCGCCTTCGTGCAGGATCCCGACGGCTACAAGATCGAACTGATCCAGAAGCAGCCGCGCTAACTCCGCGCTGTTCGCCGCGGAAACGCCCCAGGCCTTCCGTACAGCGTCGTGCTGTTGCGGCAGCAGACCGCCGCTGTGTAAATCGATGCTTCTGGCGCTAAATCCATGTTGGGAATAGACTTTCCCCGTGGCCGGACTGGCAAGCGCCAGTCGGTCGCTTGTGAGCCGCATGCGCCAGCCGCAGGGGCGAAGCCTCGAGTGCTTGTGCCGTGAGGTTGGCGACAGTCTTTATTTTGGAAACTTTCTTGAGCCGAAAGGAGTTTGAAGATGGAACAGCATAATCTCGCTGAAGCAGTGGAGGGCATCCTGGTTGCGGATGTTCCTGCGCAGGGGAGGGCATTCAGCATGCCGGGGATGACGGAAGAGCGGATGCCATTCACCGTCAAAATAGTCCGCAGCGGGGAAGAGCTCGGCAAGGCGGTGAGCGTGCGCCACGCCGCCTATGCGCGCCACGTGCCGGCGGTTGCGGCGCTGCTGCAGACATCGGAGTCCTATGACCACGAGGAAGGCTCGGTGGTCCTGCTCGCCGAATCCAAGTTGGACGGCTCGCCCTTGGGAACGATGCGGATTCAAACCAACCGCTACAGGAAACTCGTCCTCGAACAGACGGTGGAACTTCCGGAATGGCTGCAAGGCAGGAGCCAGGCGGAAGCGACAAGGCTGGGGGTTTCCGAAGGCCGGGTGGGGCGGATCGTGAAAACCATGCTGTTCAAGGCCTATTTCCAGTATTGCCTGTCGGCCGATATCGAATGGATGGTCATTACCGCGCGATCGCCGCTGGACAGGCAGTACGACGCGCTTCTGTTCAAGGATGTTTTTCCTGACGGGGAGTACAGGCCCATGCGGCATGTCGGCAACATCCCGCACCGCGTCCTGGCGTTCGAAGTGGGAACGGCGGAGGCCAGATGGGCCGCAGCCAATCATCCTCTGTTCAACTTTATTTTCCGTACGCACCATCCTGATATCGATTTGGCTGACGCGCCCCTCTCTTTCCCTGCGAGCGCCAAGCGGCAGGAAGAGTCGTCTCAACGAATCTGATTAAAGCTAAGAAGATGACAAGCCGTAAATACTGGATAAGCAGCATGCTGAGCCATGCATGCTGCTTATCCGTTCCCCACTTGGTTGCCGGGGATGGATGATCCGTAGACGCTTCGTCCGGATGGCCCGCGAATATTGCAGGATGCAAAGCATGCGGCGGTTTTCTGTTTTTCGACAAGACGCCAGCGCGGCGATCGATTCGCTGCTGTACAGGTTGTCCGTCTTCGGGGTGCCCGCAGCAATCGGCGTGGTATCGCTGGTCGCATTGTTTTCCTGGGAGAGCCAATATGCTGTCGGCGGTGTGCTTCCTCTCGAGTTCCGCGTTCTGCAGGAGACCGCCGCTGCGCTGGCGCCGGAGCAGGCGCTGGCAGAGCTGGACAAAAGGCCGCCGGTTCGGCACCACGACACGCGTCTTTCCGAATCCCCGTTCTGGTTGAGTCTTGTCGCGCGAGGAACCGGTGGGGAGCAGCCCGTGGCCGTGGAATTTCCTTCGAGACACGCCATGGAAGTCGCCTGCTGGAATGCGGCGGGCCTGATCCCCATGGGTAAGGCCAGCCGTGACGGGGCAAGTGGCCGGATGAAAGCGGTCAAGGCCGGGTTTGCGCTCGAACTGGGCCGGCCGCAATCGGACGCGACGGTCTTGTGCCGGGCCACATTTGTTGGCCCGGCACGCATGTCGGCCGTGCAATGGCCGGCCTCGCAACTCGATGAATCGACCCGGCAGTTTTATCGCAATGGGGGGCTGCTGGACGGGGGCTTGATCGTGCTCTCCCTGTTCGTCCTGATGACGGCGATCATCAACCGGGAATGGATGTACGTGCTCTTTGCGGCCTGGCTGGTGGCCAACCTGCGACTTGCCTCCCTCTCGGCCGGGTGGGACACGCAATGGCTCGACCGAGAGATTCCGATGGAATGGATGTTTCCGATGCGGAAACTGTCCATGGCCGCATATTACGTCTTGACCATCACTCTTTTCAGCAGGCTATTCAGGGACGACCTGAGGCAAGTGGGATATGCGTGGCTATTGCGGATGGCTCAGTGGTCATGCCTTCCGTTGCTTCTGCTCGCAGTGTTTCTTGCCTACTCGAGATTTCTTCCGCTATTGTGGGTATCGACCGCGTTTAGCGTGGCGGTGCTGGTGTTTCTTCTGCCTCGCATCCTGTGGTTTACCCGCTCCCGGGTCGCAATGTGGTACGGCGCCTCGCTGGCGATTACGCTTTTCGCGAGCCTTTACGAAGTCATCTCGGCAGCGCTGGGATTCAAGGGGTTGATCGGGAGCGTCAACAGTGTCACGGCAGCTTTGTCGTCGAGCCTGATGGCGGCGTTCGCCATCGCGGAACAGATGCGACAGGAACGGCGGGATCGCGTGAGCGCGCA
>PNJM01000074.1 GCA_013821865.1 Rhodocyclaceae bacterium | reverse complement strand
TCTGCAAACGGACGGCAAGATCCCGCCGAAGGAAGACTACGGCGGCGTCTGGGAGTACAACCTGCAGGAAGTCTTGCTGGAAGGCAAAGGCAACCAGGTCGTGCCGCACGAAAAACCCGTCTGGGGTGTCAATTGGGACGAAGACGAGGGCAAGGGCGAGTTCCCGAACAACCACTACTTCTACATGCCGCGGATCTGCAACCACTGCTCGAACCCGGCCTGCCTGGCGGCCTGCCCGCGCAAGGCGATCTACAAGCGGCCGGAGGACGGGCTGGTGGTAGTGGACCAGGAGCGCTGCAAGGGTTACCGCTACTGCGTCAAGGCCTGTCCCTACGGCAAGGTGTATTTCAACCTGCAGACGGGCAAGTCGGAGAAGTGCATCGGCTGCTACCCGCGGGTCGAGAAGGGCACGCCGCCCGCCTGCGTCGCACAGTGCGTGGGCAAGATCCGCTTCGTCGGCTACCGTGACGACAAGGACGGGCCGATCCACAAGCTGGTCGAGCAGTGGAAAGTGGCGCTGCCCCTGCATGCGGAGTACGGCACCCAGCCCAACGTGTTCTACGTGCCGCCCATGAACGTGACGCCGCCGCCTTTCGAGGAGGATGGCCGGCTGGGCGACAAGCCGCGCATTCCGCTCGCCGACATCGAGGCGCTGTTCGGCCCCGGCACGAAGCAGGCGCTGGAGACTCTCGGGCGCGAGATGCAGAAGCGCCGGGAGGCCAAGCCCTCGGAGCTGACCGAGCTCCTGATCGGCTACACCAACAAGGACAGGTACCGCCTATGAATGCGCCGACCGACGAAGCCGGCATTCTGGCCGGCGCCTATCTGGGCATGGCGCAGCTCTTCTCCTACCCGAATCCGGAGGCTTGGCAGCGTCTGGTGGAGCATGGCCTGATCGATCCGTCGCTCGGCCAGGACGTCATGGAGGCCGACTACCTGGCTGCCTTCGAGCTGGGACGTGGCAAGCCGCCCGTGCCCCTGTTCGAAGGCATGCACCGGGGGGATCTGGGGCGCGAGGGCGTTCTCGAAGATCTCTTGCGCTTCTACGAGTTCTTCGACGTGAAGCTGTCCGAGGCCGATCGGGAGTACCCCGATCACCTCGTCACCGAACTTGAGTTTCTCGCCTGGCTCTGCCTGCAGGAGCAGGCGGCGGAGCAGAAGGGCGGCGACACAGAGTCCTTCCGGCGCGCGGCGCGGGATTTCCTCACCAGGCACCTCGCCGCCTGGCTGCCGGAATTCCGCCGCAAGCTGGAGGCGACGGACACCGCCTATGTGCAGTTCGGGACGGCGCTGGCCGAACTGGTGGAAGCTCACCGCGGCCGGCTCGGCAGCGAATCCTAAGAATCGGGAGAACCACATGAAACCAAGCAATCTGATGAAGCAACTGACCGCCATCGGGCTGGCCGCCGCGATGGCCGGTCTTGCGGCGACCGCCGTGCAGGCCGCTCCCGCCGCGAAGACCATCCGCGTCCTGTCCGCGGCAGGCGTGGATGCCGCCTCGCCCGAGGCGGAAGTCTGGAAGAAAGCGCCGGTGACCCAGGTCAGCCTGCAGCCGGCGTTTCCCGGGCACGGTTCCATTGTCGGCACCCCCGTCACGGAGCGCCTCGCCGCCCAGGCGGTGCGCGCGGGAGACCGGCTGTACGTGAAACTGGCCTGGAGTGACCGCACCGTCAATACGGCGATCAAGGACACGGTGCAATTCGTCGATGGTGCGGCGGTGCAGTTTCCCGTGAACGGCAAGGCCGCGACCACGCCCTTCATGGGGGACGCAAAGAACCCGGTGAATGTCTGGCACTGGCGTGCCGACGGCCATACCGAGAACCTGGTCGCCAAGGGCTTCGGCACCTCGACGTCGGTGCCCTTCGAAGGCCTGAAGAGCGCGGCGGTGCGCACGGACAGCGGCTGGGCGGTGGTACTCACCCGTTCCCTGAAGGTCAAGCCCGACGAGGGCGTCAGCCTGCAGGGCCGCAAGTCGATCCCGGTCGCCTTCGCCGCCTGGGATGGTGCCAACCAGGAGCGCGACGGCCTGAAAGCGGTCACGCTGGAGTGGTGGCAGTTGCGCTTCTAAGTCTCCCTTGAAGAGCGATTGGCTCGCCCCTCTCCCGGGAGGGGTGCTTTTTTTGCCTAGTAATCCAATGCTCGTACGAATTAAGTTACACTGACGCCGTTCATCACACAGGGAGGAAGCCATGCAGAAATGTCTTTTGATTCTCAACGACCCGCCCTACGGCACCGAGCGCAGCTACAACGCGTTGCGCCTCGCGCGCAAGCTGCTCGAAGGCGGCGACGCCGAAGTCAGGGTCTTCCTGATCGGCGACGCCGCGGCCTGCGCCAAGACCGGGCAGAAGGTGCCCAGCGGCTTCTACAACATCGCCGACATGCTGGGTGGCGTAATCCGCAGGAAAGGCGAGGTGGCCGTCTGCGGCACCTGCATCGATGCTCGCGGCATCGCGGACGCCGACCTGGTGGAGGGGGCGCGCCGGGGAACGATGGACATCCTGACCGAGTGGACCGAAGCGGCCGACAAGGTCCTCGTGTTCTGACATGAGCCGAACCGTCCTTGTTCTGGGCGCCGGTCTGGGCGGCATCGTCGCTGCCGAGAACCTGCGCAAGCTGCTGCCCGCCGAAGATCGCGTCATCGCCGTCGACCGGGTCCGCAGCCACTATTTCCCGCCCTCGTTGCTTTGGCAGATGGTGGGCGAACGCAAGCTGGCCGACTTCACCCGCGGCTACGACCGCCTGGCCCGCCGCGGCGTGGAAGTGCGCCACGGCGCCGTCACGCGCATCGACCCTGAACGGCGTGTGGCGGACCTCGACGGCCAGCCGATCCAGGCCGATGCGCTGGTGATTGCCCTCGGGGCGGATTACGCGCCGGAGGCCATCCCGGGCCTGGCGCAGGCCGGCCTGTCCATCTACACCCCGGAAGGGGCCGCGGCGATCCATGGTGCGCTCGATGCCTTCACGGGCGGCCGCATCGTGTTCCTCACCGCCGCGCCCGCCTACAAGTGCCCGGCCGCGCCCTACGAGGCCGCGCTGCTGGCGGACTCCTACCTGCGCCGGCGCGGCGTGCGCGAGCGCGCGCAAATCGACTTCTACGCTGCCGAGCCGCAGCCCATGGCGGTGACCGGCCCGGTGGTGGGGGCGGCGGTGCGCGGCATGATCGAGGGGCGCGGCATCGCCTACTACCCCCAACGCCAAGTAAGTTCGGTGGACGGCGCTGCGCGGCGACTGACTTTCGCCGACGGCAGCACCGCCGAGTTCGATCTGTTGCTCTACGTGCCGCCCCACCGGGCACCGGCCGTCGTGCGCGACGCGGGACTCACCAACGAAGCCGGCTGGGTGCCGGTGGACCGCCATACGCTGCAGACGCGCTTCGACGGCGTCTACGCCCTCGGCGACGTCACCGTCATTCCGCTCAAGATGGGCCGGCCCCTGCCGAAGGCGGGCGTTTTCGCCCACGGCCAGGCCGAGGTGGTGGCGGCCAACATCGCCCATGCCTGGACGGGCAAGGGCGAACAGCGCCGCTTCGACGGCTACGGCATGTGCTTCATCGAGGCAGGCGGCGGCCGCGCCGGCATCGGCAAGGGCAACTTCTACGCCGAGCCGACGCCGCAGGTGGACATGTACCGCCCGAGCCTGCTCTGGCACGCCGGCAAGATACTCTACGAGAAGTATTGGCTCTGGAGCCGCTTCTGAGCCGGGGCTTCACTGGAAAGATCACTCATTAAAGCGAGCACGCCATGACGAAATTCTCACTGGTCGAATTCTCCATCCGTCGTCCCAAGCTGGTGCTGCTGCTGGCCGGGTTGCTGACCCTGGTATTCCTCACCCAGTTTCCGAAGATCCGCACGGACACCAACCCGAAGCACATGCTGCCCGAGACCTCGGACGTGCGGGTCTGGAACGACGCGGTGGACAAGACTTTCGCGCTCTACGAGGACACCATCGTCGTGGGCGTGGAGAACGATGCGGGGGTGCTCAACCGGGACACCCTCGGCCGCATCGCCCGCATCACCGACGGCATCCTCGGGCTGGACGGCGTGGCCACGCGCGACGTCAACGGCTTCACCACCATCACCAACGTGACCGCCGAGGCCGGCACCCTCAAGGTGGGGCCGCTCATGCCGGCCGCGCCCAGGACGGACGCCGAGGTCGAGGCGCTGCGCGCGGCCCTGTTCGGCAACACCCTGTTCGTCGATCGCGTCATCTCGAAGGACGGCAAGACGACAGCCATCTACGTGCCCCTGGAGAAAGGCGCCAACGGCGCGGAGGTCGCCGGCAAGATCCGCGACATCGTGGCGAAGGAAAAGGGGCCGGAGCGCTACTACGTCGCCGGCGACCCGGTGGCGCGCGACACCTTCGGCGCCGAGATGTTCAAGCTCATGGCGATCTTCTCGCCCATCGCCGGCATGATCATGTTCGCGGCGATCCAGTACATGTTCCGCAACCTGGCCCTGTCCGCGGCCATGATGGGCGTGTCCATGGTGGCGATCATCTGGAGCATCGGCCTGCTCATCGGCGCCGGCTTCCCCGTGCACATCATGAGCTCCATGGCGCCGGTCTTCCTCATGGCCATCGCCACGGACAGCATCCACATCTTCAACGAGTTCTATTTCCGCTACAAGGAGCGGGGCGACAAGCTGGCGGCGATCCGCGAGACCATGGCCGCGGTGAGCCGCCCGGTGCGCTTCACGGCGCTCGCCACGGCGGCGGGCTTCGCCGTGCTGATGTTCATGAACATCGTGCCGGTGCAAGTGTTCGGCGCCCTGATCGCCTTCGGCACGGTGGTGCTGCGCCTGCTCTCCTTCAGCTTCATTCCCGCCGTGCTCACCTTCGTGCGGGAGGACCGCATCGCGCGTGCCGCCGGCGGCGAGAGCGTGGAGGGCGACCGCACCGCCCGGGCTTTGGGGCGCCTGGGCGCCTTCGGCGCGGCCCGGCCGTGGACCACCGTGGCCGTGGCGCTCGTCCTGGTGGCGGTCTCCGCCTGGGGCACGTCGAAGATTCACGTGAACAACAACCTGGTGGCCTGGTTCAAGGCTTCCAGCGAGATCCGCGTGGCCGACACCACCATGAATCGGGCGCTGGGGGGCACCTCCCTCGGCTACCTCGTCGTCGAGTCGAAGGAAGCGGAGTTCATGAAGCGCCCCGAGGCGATGCGCTGGATGGAGGGCCTGCAGCGCCACCTGGAAACCATGCCCGTGGTGGGTAAGACCTTCTCCGTCGCCGACTACGTGAAGCGCATCAACCGCGTGCTGCACGACGACGACAAGCAATACGACGTCGTGCCGGACACGAAGGACACCGTGGGCCAGTACCTGTTCCTGTTCAGCATGTCCGCCAAGCCCTCGGACCTGGACAACGTGGTCGATCCGGTCTTCGGCAAGGCCAATGTCTGGATCCAGATGAAAACCTGGGATGCGGAGGCGATGCGCCAGGTGATTGCCGCGGCGGAGGAGTACCAGAAGGCCAATCCGCTGCCGGTCACGGTGAAGCCTGCGGGCATCGCCTATTTCAACCTGGTGTGGAACGACGAAGTGCTGGGCGACCTGGTGCTCGGCTTCGGCCTCGCCCTGGTGGTGGTGTTCGTCATCCTCGCCCTCGACTTCCGCTCGGCCAGGTGGGCCCTGGTGGGCTACGTGCCGCTGCTCTTCACCATACTGCTCATCTACGGCGTGGTTGGCTTCGTCGGCAAGGATTTCGACATGCCGCTCTCGGTGATGAGCACGCTCTCGCTGGGCATGGCGGTGGATTTCGCCATCCATTTCGTCAGCCGCCTGCGCCAGCGCCTGGCGGAAATGGGCACGACCGATCTGGCCCAGGCGCTCGCCTGGACGGCGGCGCGGCCGGGCAAGGGGATCATGCGCAACGCGATGCTGTTCGCCGCCGCCTTCTCGGTGATGATGGCCGCCCCCCTCACGCCCTACGTGGCGGTGGGCGCCTTTATCGTGGCCATGATGCTGCTCTCGGCCCTGCTCACCCTGCTGCTGCTGCCGGCGCTGGTGACCCTGGGGCAGCGCTGGCTCCTCGACAAACCGATGCCGGCGGCCGTGGTGGCGCCGCAACCAGCGATAGGAGGCTGACATGAAACGATGGATTGCTTTGCTCGCCCTGGCGTTGCCGCTCTCCGTTTGGGCGGTCTCGGGCGAGGAGGTGATGAAGAAGTCACAGGCGGCGTTCCTCTACCCGGGCAAGGACTTCAAGGTGCGCGTGCTCATGAAGCTCATCAACCGGGACGGCCAGGAGCGGGTGCGCGAGATGACCATGCTGCGCAAGAACACGGGCGCGGCGGGCGGCGAGCAGAAGTACTTCATGTACTTCTTCCAGCCGGCGGACGTGAAGGACATGACCTTCATGACCTACAAGTACCCGGCCAAGGACGACGACCGCTGGATGTTCATTCCCGCGGTGAACATGGTCAAGCGCATCGCCGCCCAGGACAAGCGCTCCAGCTTCGTCGGCTCGGACTTCACCTACGAGGACGTGTCCGGGCGCGACGTGGAGGACGACAACCACGTCATCGAGCGCGAGGAGAAGCTGGGCAGCCGCGACTGCTACGTGGTGAAGAGCACGCCCAAGGCGGGCGACGCGGACTTCGGCCACAAGCTCACCTGGGTGGACAAGGCGACATTCCTGCCCGTTAAGGAAGAGCAGTTCGACCGCAAGGGCGCCCCCTACAAGCAGTTCACCGCCGACGAGATCGCCGACGTGAAAGGCCAGCCCACGGTCATCAAGCGCACCATGAAGAACCTGCAGACGGGGCACCGCACCGAGGTGGGTTATCTGAAGTCCGAGTACGACCTGGGCCTCGAGGACAGCCTCTTCTCCGAGCGCTTCCTGCGCCAGCCGCCGCGCAAGTGGGTCGATTGAGAATGAATGTCCCTCTACCCCCCGGCCCCCGCCCCGGGGCGGGGGAGCCTGCAAGCTCGCTTCGCTCGATCGTTACGGGTCGCACAGAATGACTGATTACGGATTGCGCCTCCGGCACGTGCCGTCTCGCCTTGGGGCGGCCCGGCGGCGGGACTGCGGTGGCACCAATGGCGCTGCTGTGCTGTGTGCGGCCCTGCTGCTGACGCCGCTCGCCGCTTCGGCGGAGCTGACTTTCTCCGGCTTCGTGCAGCAGAACACGGCCTTCAATACGGCCGGCGCCAACCCGGACGGCCGCGACTACAAGTGGCGGGAAGAGCGCGTGCAATTGAAGCTCGATGCCACGGGCGGTGCCTGGCGCGGCTACTTCAAGGGCGACGGCTACTACGACCACCTGGGCCGCAGTGGCGGCGGCGAGGTGCGCGAGGCCTACGTGGATTACGCCGCCGGCGCCTTCGACCTGCGGGCCGGCCGGCAGATCATCACCTGGGGCCTGGGCGATCTCGTCTTCCTCAACGACGTCTTCCCGAAGGACTACGAGGCGCTGTTTGCCGGCCGGCCGCTGGAATACCTCAAGCGCGGCGTGGACGCGGTGAAGCTGGGCGCCTACCCCGACTTCGCTTCCTTCGAATTCGTGCTGATCCCCTCCTTCCGCGCAACCCGCATACCCGACACGCGCCGCTTCCATCTGTTCGATCCCTTGCCGGCCGTAACGAACCGCGAGACGGTGAAGCCCGGGCAGGGGGAGTGGGCCCTGCGTGCCTACCGCGACGTGGCCGGTTACGACGCGGCGCTCTACTTCTACCGCGGCTTCCAGGGCACGCCGTCCATGCGGCCGGACAGCGTGAGCGCGCCGACTCGGATCACCTTGTTTTTCCCGGAACTCTCGGTGTATGGGGCGAGCCTGTCCGGCCGCGCCGGCGAGGGCGTGCTGAGCCTGGAGGCGGCCTACTACGACTCCCGCCAGGACCGTTCCGGCACGGACTTCACGGTGCCCAACTCGCAGACGCGCCTGCTGGCCGCCTGGCAGATCCAGCCGTGGGAGGATTTTGCGCTCAACCTCCAGTACTACGCCGATGGCATACGCGGCTACGCGGCCTACCTGGCGGCGCTGCCGGCCGGCTTCCCGGTGGAGAAGCGCTGGAACCACACGGTGGGGTTCCGCGCCACCCAGTTCTTCCTGCACCAGACCCTGCGCCTGTCCGTGTATGCCTCGTACAATACGAGCAACGAGGACTACTTCGTCAACCCGGAGCTGCGCTACAGCTTCACGGACCGCGTCTGGGGTGCCGTGGGGGCCAATGCCTTCGGCGGCAAGGTGTCCGGACAGTTCGGCCAGCTTTCCCGCGACGACAACTTGTACCTGCAGCTTCGTTACGAGTTCTGACCGGCTTGCGGAAACTCCTCCTTCTTTGTGCGTGCTGCGCGGCGATCCCGCCGGTATTGGCGCAATCCCCTTCTTCCTGGAGCACCGCGCGAAGCGGGGTGGAGGTCAAGGCGAGCGCGCTGAAGTCGATTGAGCGCCGCCGCGCGCTGGCCCGTCTCGCCGGCCTGGGCTGCCTGCTCGCCGCGGGTTCGGCACCAGCCGCGGGCGGCGCCATGACAGCCGTGTCTGGCACGCCGCCTGCACCGCCCCTCGCTCTGCCCGACGTCGACGGCAAGCCCATGGACCTGGCGACCTATCGCGGCCGGTTGGCGCTGGTGAATTTCTGGGCGACCTGGTGCCCGCCCTGCCGGCGCGAGTTCCCCTCCCTCGGCCGCGTGCAGAAGCTGTTCAAGCCGACCGACCTGGCGGTGCTTGCGGTGAACGTCGGCGAGGATGCCGAGACCATCTTTTCCTTCACCGGCCATACGGATGTGGCCATTCTGCTCGACCGCGATTCGGCCGCCATGGGCCGCTGGCCGGTGAGGGGGCTGCCGACGACATTCATCGTCGACAAGCAGGGCCGGCTGGCACTGCGCGCCGTGGGCGGACGGGATTTCGACGATCCCGCCATCGTGGCCGCCGTCCGCGGCCTGCTCAAGAATGAACCGAAAGGGAGTCCGGCATGCTGGTGAAGCGCACACCCGAGGGGAGCATGGCCCTGCCGCCCCTGGGCCTGATGCACCACGCCAAGTCGTTCTTCGAGTCCTGGTACTTGCGGCGCTATCGCTGAGCGAGCTTCGGTGCGTAGGGCCAGTGCCGCTCCCAGGCGGCGCGCACGGCGCTGGGGTATTCCGCCTGGCCCAGGCTGCCGTTGTAACGGCCCAGGGCGCGGTAGAGGTCGCCCTTTTCGATGTCCAGGTAGTGACGCAGGATGGTGCAGCCGTAGCGCAGGTTGGTGCGCAGGTGGAACAGGTTGTCGTTGCGTCCCCCAATCAGTTTGACCCAGAAGGGCATCACCTGCATGTAGCCCCGGGCGCCGGCCGAGGATACGGCGTACTTCCGGAAGCCGCTCTCCACCTGGATCAGCCCGAGCACCAATTGCGGATCGAGGCCGGCACGGGTGGCCTCGTAATGCACCGTCTTGAGGAAGCCCTGGCGCTCCTTCTCGTTGGGCATGCGTTTGGCCAGCCGGAAGGACATTTCCGAGAGCCAGCGGGCTTTTTCCTCGAGGCTGGCGAAGGTCGGCTCGGGAGAGGCGCGGTCGCTCACCGCGGCGTGCAGGGCCGCCTGCACGCTGGCGGCCAGGGGCTCGTAGTTTTGCGCGCCGGCGTAGGCCGCGCCGGCAGCCAGGGAGAACAGCACGAGGAGGCCAGCGCGCTTCACTCGGCCAGTTGGGCGCGCACGAAGGCGCCGATCTCGGCCAGAGGCACCCGCGCGGCCGCCGCGTCCCGCCGCGCCTGGTACTCGGCCACGCCATCCTTGAGGCCGCGCTCGCCGATAGTGACCCGGTGCGGGATGCCGATGAGCTCCAGGTCCGCGAACATCACCCCGGCGCGCTCACCCCGGTCGTCCAGCAGGACGTCGACGCCGGCCTCCTTCAGCACGCCGTA
>PNJM01000073.1 GCA_013821865.1 Rhodocyclaceae bacterium | reverse complement strand
GTCGAGGTGTCGCCATCGACCGTGACGCAATTGAAGGAGCAGTCGGCTGCCTCGCGCACCAGCTGCCGCAGCAGCGGCTGCGCCACTGCCGCATCGGTGGCAACGAAGCCGAGCATGGTCGCCATGTTGGGCCGGATCATGCCGGCGCCCTTTGAGATGCCCGTCACCGTGACCGTCCTGCCGTCGATGGCAAGGCGGCGCGAGGCGGCCTTGGGCAGGGTGTCGGTGGTCATGATGGCCTGGGCGGCGTTCGCCCAGTTGTCCTCGCGCAGGTCGGCCGCGCAGGCGGGCAGGCCGGCGGCAATGCGCTCGACCGGAAGCGGCTCCATGATGACACCCGTCGAGAACGGCAGCACCTGCCGCGGCTCGCATTCCAGCAACCGGGCCGCCG
The DNA here is from genome assembly GCA_013821865.1 of Rhodocyclaceae bacterium. Lineage (GTDB taxonomy): Bacteria > Pseudomonadota > Gammaproteobacteria > Burkholderiales > Rhodocyclaceae > Desulfobacillus. Next base: position 9,479 of record PNJM01000073.1, on the reverse strand, counting down.
CCTCGCAGGTGGCGCGTGCGGTCTGCATACCCTGCTCGCCGGTGCCGGCGTTGGCGATGCCGGTGTTCACAACCAGCGCCCTGATGCTTCCCGTATTTGCCACCGCTCCCAGATGCTCGCGGCAGACGATGACCGGGGCGGCACAGAAGCGGTTCTGGGTGAACACGCCGGCAACGGCGGCACCTTCCCCCAGCCTGATCAGCAGCAGGTCCTGGCGATTGGCCTTGCGGATGCCGGCCTGGCCGATGCCGAGGGAAACGCCCGGCACCGGATAAAGCGCATCGGCGGCGGGCGGCAAGAGGTTGACCGGCATGGGATGGTCCTGATGAATCGGAATAGCGCGCAGTATATCCCCAAGGGGACTCCCTTCGGCGCCGGCGGCCCGGCTACCGAGCCGGTCCGGCCGCCTACTCTTGCGGCCCGGCAGGCGTTTCGGGAATGAACGGCACGACCGCCGCGGCGCCGAATGCCTCGGCGATTCTCGCCGCATCCGCGGCATTGGCTGCCACCTGCGCGACGATGCCCTCGACCGGAACCTGCAGGTAGCCGGCCACTTCATTCATTCTTGCCTTCGCTCGCTCGGAATCCCAGCCGGTCTCGACGCCTTCCGCCAGGCGATAGGCGATGACGACGGCCTGTTCGCGCGAGGGGCGCGGATAGCCGCCCTTGAGAACAGCCTGCAGCAAGGGGCTGACGCGCCACTCGCCGGCCAGGGCGGCCGTCAGCTGCCGCAGCCGGAAGCCCACCACCGCCTGCTCGACATCGCCCGGAAACTGCGGGTCCGCCTGCAGGGCCCGGTCGAGTTCTTCTCCCGCCTCGCCGGCGAAGCACCAGAAGGCCAGTTCGCCGAAGCGATAAAGCAGGGCCGCGATAAACACCTCTTCCGGCTGGGCGTCGTGTCGCTTTGAGGCAAGCCAGCGCGCCTGGACGGCCGCATGGAAGGAGCGCGCCATTTCACGCAGCACGCGCTCGCGCACCGGCCCCTTGAGGAAAGCGTCCACAAAAGCGACCGTAAGCGCGACCTGGCGCACCATGTCGAAACCGAGCATGACGATGGCCCGGCTGACCGTCCTCAGCTGGTAGCCGGAGGTGTTGAAAATGACGCTGTTGGCGATCCGCAGCAGCTTCGCCGTCATGCCCGGATCGTGGAGGATGGCCTCGGCCAGTTCCGATACCGCGGCCTTGTCGCTGTCCGTCAGCTCCCGGATCTGCTCTGCCGTGCGGCCGAAGATCGGCATCTCCTGGTCGCGGATGCGATCGAGCCAGGCATTGAGGCCTTGGGGAAAGTGCTTGTCCTGCGTCATTCCTGAGGACGCTCAGTTCAGCTTGCCGTGGCAGTGCTTGTACTTCTTGCCGGAGCCGCAGGGGCAGGGGTTGTTGCGGCCGATCTTGTCACCGTGGCGCACCTGGGGCTGGGCCGGCTTCGCCGCGCCCTCGACCGTACCGAGCGCCTCATCGTAATCGGCGTGATGATATTGCACGTTCTCCACCGCCGGCTGAGGCTCGCTCTCGGCAACCTGCTCCTGAGAGCGGATTTCCACCGTCATGAGCAGCTTGGTCACTTCCTGGCGGATGGTTTCCAGCAGGCCCTCGAACAGTTCGAAAGCCTCGCGCTTGTATTCCTGCTTCGGGTTCTTCTGGGCATAGCCGCGCAGGTGGATGCCCTGGCGCAGGTGGTCGAGCGCCGCCAGATGCTCGCGCCAGTGCGTGTCCAGGCTCTGCAGCATGATGTTGCGTTCGAATTGGTGGAACGACTCGGCGCCCACCAGCCCGACTTTCGCGGCATAGGCCTTGTCGGCTTCGTCGATGATGCGGCGGACGAGGTCGCCATCGGCGAGATCCGGCTCCGCCTTGAGCCACTCGCCGACAGCCAGGCGCAGCTGAAACTCGGCGGCCAGCGCGGTTTCCAGGCCGGCGATGTCCCACTGTTCCTCGACGCTGTCGGCCGGCACGTAGGTGCGGAAGGCGTCGTGCAGAACGCCCTGGCGCATGGCGGTGATGGTCTCGGAGATATTGTCGCTGGCGAGCAGTTCGTTGCGCTGGTGGTAGATGACCTTGCGCTGGTCGTTGGCGACATCGTCATATTCCAGCAACTGCTTGCGGATGTCGAAGTTGCGCTGCTCGACCTTGCGCTGGGCGGACTCGAGCGAGCGCGTCACCAGCGGATGCTCGATGGCCTCGCCCTCCGGCATCTTGAGGCGGACCATGATGGCGTTGAGCCGCTCACCGGCGAAAATGCGCAGCAGCGGGTCTTCGAGCGAGAGATAAAAACGCGATGAGCCCGGATCGCCCTGGCGGCCGGCGCGGCCGCGCAGCTGGTTGTCGATGCGCCGCGACTCGTGCCGCTCGCTGCCGATGATGTGCAGGCCGCCCGCGGCTACAACCCGTTGGTGCAGCTTCCGCCATTCCTCGCGCATGGCGGCGACGCGGCTCTCCTTCTCCGCCTCCGGGACGTTCTCATCGGCGCGGATGGCGTCGGCCTGCTTCTCGACGTTGCCGCCAAGCACGATATCGGTGCCGCGGCCGGCCATGTTGGTGGCGATGGTGATGACGCCGGGACGGCCGGCCTGCGCCACGATCTCGGCCTCGCGCGCATGCTGCTTGGCGTTGAGCACCTGGTGCGGCAGCTTCTCCTTCTCCAGCATGCCCGAGAGGAGCTCGGAGTTCTCGATCGAGGTGGTGCCGACCAGCACCGGCTGGCCGCGCCGGTGGCAATCCTTGATGTCGAGGATGATGGCGCGGTACTTCTCGGGGGCCGTGCGATAGACCTGGTCCATGCGGTCGTCGCGGACCATCGGCTGGTTGGTCGGAATGACCACTGTCTCCAAACCGTAGATCTGGTGAAATTCGTAGGCTTCGGTATCCGCCGTGCCGGTCATGCCGGCCAGCTTGCCGTACATGCGGAAGTAGTTCTGGAAGGTGATCGAGGCGAGCGTCTGGTTCTCGCTCTGGATCGGAACATTCTCCTTCGCCTCGACCGCCTGGTGCAGGCCGTCGGACCAGCGGCGGCCGGGCATGAGGCGGCCGGTGAACTCGTCGACGATGATGATCTCGCCTTCCTGCACGACGTAATGCTGGTCGCGGAAGAACAGGTTGTGCGCGCGCAGGGCGGCATAGAGGTGGTGCATGAGCAGGATATTGGCCGGCTCGTACAGGCTGCTGCCCTCGGCCAGCATGCCCATCCTCGCCAAAATCTCCTCGGCATGCTCATGGCCGGCTTCGGAGAGCAGGACGGTGTGGGCCTTCTCGTCCACCCAGTAGTCGCCCTCGCCCTTCTCCTCGACTTGGCGCGTGAGCAGGGGCGGCACCTGGTTCAGCCGCAGGTAAAGTTCGGAGTGATCCTCGGCCTGGCCGGAGATGATGAGCGGGGTGCGCGCCTCGTCGATGAGAATGGAGTCCACCTCGTCCACAATGGCTAAATTGAGTCCGCGCTGGACGCGATCGCCGCTCGCATAGACCATGTTGTCGCGCAGGTAGTCGAAGCCGAACTCGTTGTTGGTGCCGTAGGTGATGTCCGCCGCATAGGCGGATTGTTTCTCCTCGTGCGACATCTGCGACAGGTTGACGCCGACGGTGAGGCCGAGGAAGCGGTAGAGGCGGCCCATCCACTCGGCGTCTCGCGAGGCCAGGTAGTCGTTCACCGTGATGACATGCACGCCCTTGCCGGAAAGGGCGTTGAGGTAGGCGGGCAGCGTGGCGACCAGGGTCTTGCCCTCGCCGGTGCGCATCTCGCCGATCTTGCCGTAATGCAGCACCATGCCGCCGATGAGCTGGACGTCGAAGTGGCGCATGCCGAGGACGCGCTTGCCCGCCTCGCGCACCACGGCGAAGGCCTCGGGCAGGAGATCATCGAGCGTGGCGCCGTTTTCCAGTTTCTGCCGGAACCCGGCCGTCTTTCCGGCGAGTTGCTCGTCGGTCAGGGCACTGATCGCGGACTCGAACGCGTTGATGGCGCGCACCGACTGCGAATACTGGCGAATCAGCCGATCGTTTCGACTGCCGAAAATTTTCTTGAGAATGCCGGTGATCATGCGGGACGAAGGCTGCGGCAAAAGGCGAATTTTAGCACGTCGCCCTGTTCAGGCAGGGCGACCGGGACCGCAAGGGCTTTATAGGTCTGGCTTCAGCCCGATGACCGAAGGGTGTCCCCGTGGGACAGAAGCGGCTGCACCGGCCTGAAGGCCGGCCTACCTGCTCCGGCCGCTCGCGAGGGCAAGCTGCTTGGCGTTCTGCAGGAAGCGGTTGGGATTCTGGGCTACGCCCTTGAAGCGCACTTCGAAATGCAGGTGCGGGCCGGTGGAACGGCCGGTCGTGCCGACTTCGGCGATTTTCTGGCCACGCCTCACCAGCATGCCCGGCTTGACCAGAACCTTCGAGGCATGGGCATAGCGCGTGATCAGGTCGTTGCCATGATCGACCTCGACCATATTGCCGTATTCCGGATGACGCTCCGCCGCCACGACTATGCCAGCCGCAGCGGCGACAATAGGCGTGCCGGGCTCGGCGCTGAAATCGACGCCCTCGTGCCTGGCCTGTTCGCCCGTGAAAGGGTCGATGCGCCAGCCGAAACCGGATGCGTTCCACTGCATCGCAACGGGCAGCGTCGTCGGCAGCAGGTTCTTCTTCACCCGCTCGTCCATAAGCTCGGATTCAATGAGGCCCAGGTAGTCGCTCCTGGACTCGACCTGCCTGGAGAGGATTTCGAGCTGGCGCTGCAGTTCGGAAGGCGTCAGTGGCTTGGTCGGTTCGAGCAGCGGGCCGCCCTGGCCGGGTTTCTCGGCCGGTTTGGTTTCCAGCGCCTTGATGCCGGAAATCTGGCCGAGGCGTTCGCCCAGGGTGTCCAGCCGCATCAACTGCGCCTGCATCTGGCCCAGCCTGACCGCCATGGCATTCAGGTTTTCACGCAGGAAATCCTGCGTCTTCTGCGTTTCCTGCTCCCTGATACTGACCAGCAGGGTTTGCAGAAAGGGCAGGCGGATCTCCGCGGCATGGCGCACCGTGATGTAGGAAAACAACGTCGACACCATCAGTACCAGCAGCACGAAGCCCATCGCCGCGAGCGCCAGATGGCGCGCGGTGATGGTAATGGTTCTGGCGGTTGCCAGACGGTCGGAGACGAGAATAATATGCACGTCGTCCCTCCTATAGTGTGATATCCCATGCGGCAAGCACGCTCGCTCGACGCCTATCTCGATTCAGCCGATGACCTTGCGCGTCTTGCCGCGCACGCTGAACGGCTGGTCAAACTGCAGCGCGTTTTCCATGAAATCGCGCCTGACTATTTGGCCGAATCGAGCCACGTGGCCAATTACAAATTGGGGAAAATTATTATCCACGCCGATAGCGGCGCAGTCGCCGTTAAGCTGAGACAGATGCTGCCAAGTCTCGCCGACGAATTCATTAAGAAGGGGATTGAGGTTACCGAAATCCAGGTAAAAGTGCAACCAAGGCATGCTGCGCTGCAGCATAAATCCTTTCGGGTTGCGCCCCCCGTCGGCACCAAGGCAAAGGCCGGGCTGAGCCGGCTGGCTGGGGAATTGCCGGAGGGTTCGGAACTGAAGGAAGCGGTTGAGCGACTGGTGAAAAGATCTCGCTGAATCGCAAAAATAAACCGGTTTGCCGTAGGCCAGCCTACAGGACGATTACCCGTTCGAGGAACATCAGCGCCAGGACGACCAGGGCAAAGATCAGGGCGTACTTGGTGATGAGGAAGGACAGTCGCAGGTAGCGCCGGTCGCGAGTAAACAGGAAAGCGACGATGCCGGCGCCGATGGCGATGGCCACCAGGACGCCGATAACACGAAGAAGCGGCATCAGGCCGGCTGGGCGAACAGGCGCGCCACGGAAGCGGGGGCTTCCTCGATGCGCTCGAACGTCACCATTTCCCAGGCCATCTGGTCGGCCAGCAGGGCACGCAGCAGCTTGTTGTTGAGGGCGTGGCCGGACTTGTGCGCCGAAAAGGCGCCCAGCAGCGGGTGGCCGAGCAGGTAGAGATCCCCCACCGCGTCGAGCACCTTGTGCTTGACGAACTCGTCCCCGTAGCGCAGGCCGTCCGAGTTGAGTACCCGGTATTCGTCCATCACGATGGCGTTTTCCAGGCTGCCGCCCAGGGCCAGTCCCTGGGAGCGCATGTTCTCCACGTCCTGCATGAAGCCGAAAGTGCGGGCGCGCGCGACTTCCCTGACATAGGAATGCTCGGCGAAGTCTACGGTGACCGAGGGTTTCGATTTGTCGAACACCGGATGGTTGAAGACGATCGAGAAGGTCAGGCGAAAGCCGTCGTAGGGCTCGAGCATGGCCCACTTGTCGCCCTCCTCGACCTTCACGGTTTTCTTCACGCGGATGAACTTCTTCGCCGCGTTCTGCTCCTCGATGCCGGCCGACTGTACCAGGAAGACGAAAGGCGCGGCGCTGCCGTCCATGATGGGGATCTCGCCGGCGTCCACATCCACCCAGGCGTTGTCGATGCCCAGGCCCGACAGGGCCGACATGAGGTGCTCCACCGTGGCGACCTTGACGCCGTCGCGCTCGAGGCAGGAGGCGAGGCGCGTGTCGCCCACGGCGAAGGGGTCGGCGCGCAGATCCACCGGCGGATCGAGATCGACACGGCGGAAAACGATGCCGGTGTCGGGCGCAGCCGGGCGCAAGGTCATGGTGACCTTGGCCCCGGAATGGAGACCGACGCCGGTGGCGCGGATCAGCGATTTGAGCGTGCGCTGCTGCAACATGACAAGGGCACTATGGCAAAGAGGCGAATTTTACCATAGCAGCCCCCGCCTCCGTGATGCAGCGCACGGAGCGCAACCCCGACCGGTCATCAATCCGCCTGCTTTCTGAGGAAAGCAGGAATGTCGTATTTATCCACGCCACTGGCGGCCATGGCTTCCACCGTGGCATGCCGCCGCCCGCTGCGGATCACCGCCGGCACTTCCAGCTCGCCGTAGTTGATCGTCTCGACGATCGGCATGTTGTCCGTGCCGGTCTTCTGCGCCACCATCTCGATGCGCGGCTTGATCTGCTGGGCGCGCTCGCCGGCGCCCAGGCCGGTGGCCACCACCGTAACGCGCAGGTTGTCCTCCATCGCTTCGTCGAACACCGCACCGAAGATGATGTGGGCGTCCTCGGCGGCGAACTCGCGGATGGTGTTCATCACCTCGTTCACCTCTTTCATCTTGAGGTTGGTCGAAGCGGTGATGTTCACCAGCACGCCGCGGGCGCCGGAGAGGTGGATGCCCTCCAGCAGCGGGCTGGCCACGGCCTGCTCGGCCGCCAGCCGGGCGCGGTCGATGCCGGAGGCGAAGGCGGCGCCCATCATGGCGCGGCCCATCTCGCCCATCACCGTGCGCACGTCCTCGAAATCGACGTTCACCAGGCCGGGGAAGTTGATGATCTCGGCGATGCCGCCGACGGCGTTGCGCAGCACGTTGTCAGCGGCCTTGAACGCCTCCTGCATGCTGACGTCGTCGCCCATCACTTCCATCAGGCGCTCGTTGAGAATGACGATGAGGGAATCGACGTGCTGCCCCAGCTCGTCGAGGCCCTGCTCGGCCACCTTCATGCGGCGGCCCTCGAAGGCGAACGGCTTGGTCACCACCGCCACCGTGAGGATGCCCATCTCGCGCGCCACTTCGGCGACGATCGGCGCGGCGCCGGTGCCGGTGCCGCCGCCCATGCCGGCGGTGATGAACACCATGTGCGCTCCCTGCAATGCCTCGGCGATGCGCTCGCGCTCCTCCAGCGCCGCCATGCGGCCGGCGTCCGGCTTGGCGCCGGCCCCCAGCCCGCTGGCTCCCAGCTGCAGTTTCAACGGTGCGCCGCTGCGGCCCAGGGCCTGCGCATCGGTGTTGGCGCAGATGAACTCCACGCCCTGCACGCCTTCACGAATCATGTGATCGACGGCGTTGCCGCCCGCGCCGCCGACGCCGACCACCTTGATCACCGTACCGCTCGGTTCCTTCTCCAGGATTTCAAACATGCTCGCCTCCTTGTCAGTAAAACAACCTCAACCACAAAACGAAACTGCTAGAAATTCTTCTCGAACCACGACTTCATGTTCGCCAGCACCTGCTTGAACGTGCGCGTCTGGTGCGCCTGGATGCCGCGCTTCTTCTGCGCCACGCCCTCCAGCAGCAGGCCCATGGCGGTGGCATAGCGCGGGTGCTGCACGACATCGGCCAGGCCGCCCGCGTACTTCGGGATGCCCAGGCGCAGCGGCATATGGAAGATTTCCTCGCCCAGCTCGACCATGCCGCTCATGGTGGAGCTGCCGCCCGTCAATACGATGCCCGAGGACAGCAGATCTTCGTAGCCGCTGCGGCGCAGCTCGGCCTGGATCAATTCGAACAATTCGGTCACGCGCGGCTCGATCACGTCGGCCAGGGCCTGGCGCGAAAGCTTCCGCGAGCCCCGCTCGCCGATGCCCGGCACCTCGACCAGCTCCTCGGCATCGGCCAGCTGCTGCAGGGCGACGCCGTAGCGCACCTTGACCTCTTCCGCATCCAGGGTCGGCGTGCGCAGCGCCATGGCGATGTCGTTGGTGATCTGGTCGCCTGCGATGGGAATCACCGCCGTGTGGCGGATGGCGCCCTGGGTGAACACGGCGATGTCGGTGGTGCCGCCGCCGATGTCGACCAGACAAACCCCCAACTCCTTCTCGTCCTCCGTCAGCACGGCATAGCTGGAGGCGAGCGGCTGCAGCACCAGATCGACGACCTCCAGCCCGCAGCGGCGCACGCACTTGACGATGTTCTGCGCCGCCGACACGGCGCCGGTGACGATGTGCACCTTCACTTCCAGGCGCACGCCGCTCATGCCGATCGGCTCGCGCACGCCGTCCTGGCCGTCGACGATGAATTCCTGCGTCAGGATGTGCAGGATCTGCTGGTCGGAGGGGATGGGCATGGCGCGCGCCGTCTCGATGACGCGATCGACGTCGATCGGCGTGACTTCCTTGTCCTTGATCGGAACCATGCCGTTCGAGTTGAAGCTCCTGATGTGGCTGCCGGCGATGCCGGTGTAGACCTCCTTCACCTTGCAGTCGGCCATCAGCTCGACTTCCTGGATCACGCGCGAGATGGCGTTCACCGTGGCCTCGATGTTCACCACCACGCCCTTCCTCAGGCCCTTCGACTCCTGGTTGCCGATGCCGAGGATTTCCAGCCGCCCTTCCGGCGTCATCTCGGCGACAATGGCCACGATCTTCGAGGTGCCGATGTCGAGCCCGACGATGATGTCCTTGCTTTCCTTGCTCATTGTTTTCCTTCGTTCTTCCCTGCCCGCGCCAGCCGCACGGCGAAGCCGTTCGGATAGCGCAGGTCGATGGCATCCGCCCTCGCGTACAGCCTCTCCGTCGCCTCGCGATAGACGCCGACGAAGCGCGCCAGGCGCTCGTTCACCGGGGACTTGGCCTGGTCGCGCCCGAGGTCCAGCAGCACGTCGTCGTCCAGCCTCACCTGCCAGGCCTGGCGCGGCGAGAGCGC
>PNJM01000072.1 GCA_013821865.1 Rhodocyclaceae bacterium | reverse complement strand
GTTTGATGTGGTTGCGGCGGCGGGCGTCGATCACGGCTTCCGCGGCGAGCACCGGTTACGCAAAACGGATGAGTTTTCATCCGTTTTTGCTTTTCGCCGTTCGCTGCGCGGCAGGATTTTCGAGCTCCTGTTCCGTCCCGCGTCAGGGCCGTCAGCGCGACTTGGCATCGTAGTTCCAAAAAAACACGTCCGCTCGGCCGTCAATCGCAACCTGATGAAGCGCATCGTGCGAGAATCCTTCCGTCTGGCCCGACCGGCATTGCCGGCGCGCGATGTGGTGGTGCGGGTGGCGATGCGCATAGAGGCGCCGGACCGCCAGGCACTGCGTGAAGAGATCGACGGCTTGTTTGCCAGGTTGGCGCAATGAGGAGGCTTCTGGTTTTCCTGGTACGCGGTTATCAACTGGCGATCAGCCCGTTTCTCGGGCGCAGTTGTCGCTTTCATCCGAGTTGCTCCGAATACACGATCGAGGCAATCGAGAAGCACGGCGGTTGCAAGGGTTCCTGGCTGGCAGCCAGGCGCATTTCGCACTGTCATCCGTGGCACCCGGGCGGATACGACCCGGTTCCCTGAACTCACGAATCAATAATTGTTGATGGACACACAACGTCTGATCCTGGTACTGGTTTTCTCCTTCTCCCTGGTCATGTTGTGGGATGCGTGGCAAAAACAGGGGCAGCCAAAGCCGGTTCCGGCGAAGGAACAGGCGGCGCAGCAGACGGGGGGCGCACCGGCACCGACCACGACCCTTTCTTCCGCGTCGTCGCCGGCTGCCGTGCCGACTGTGGCCCAGGATGCGGCCCCTGCCGCAGCGGCCGTCAAGGCCACAGTGAAGACTGACTTTTTTGTGGCCGAGATCGCTTCGATCGGAGGTGACCTGGTGGGTCTGGAGCTCACCCGGCACAAAGCCCCCAACGACAAGACGAAGAACTTCGTCCTGCTCGAAAACAACCCGAAGGAGCATATTTATCTGGCCCAGACCGGCCTCATCGGCGAGGGGTTGCCCAACCACAAGACCGCATTCAGGCTCGCCCCAGGCACGTATGAGCTCAAGCCGGACAGCGACACGCTGGAGCTGCGGCTGGAGGCGCCAGAGGGGAATGGCGTCAAGGCGGCGAAAATCTACACCTTCCGCCGCGGCAGCTATCTCATCGATGTCGGCTATGAGATTACCAATGGACGGCAGGCGCCCCTGGTGGCCCACGCCTACTATCAACTGACCCGTGACGGCAAGATTCCCGAGGCCGGCATTACCACGATCAGTACCTTCACCGGACCGGCTGTCTATACAGAAGAAGGCAAGTTCCAGAAGGTCGAGTTTGCCGATATCGAGAAGGGCAAGGCCAAGTTCGTGCCCAAGGCCAAGGACGGCTGGATCGCCATGATCCAGCATTATTTCGTCGCCGGCTGGATACCGCAGGGCAAGGACGAGCGCGAGTTCTTCGCGCGCAAGGTGGGCGACAACCTGTTCAGCACGGGTGTGATCCTGCCGATCGCTGCCATTGCGCCGGGGCAATCCGGCCGCATCAGCGTACCGCTCTACGCCGGTCCGCAGGAGCAATCCCGCTTGGAAAGGGTCGCGCCGGGCTTCGACCTGGTGGTCGACTACGGCTGGCTGACGGTGATCGCCGCGCCGATCTACTGGGTGCTGGAGCTGATCCACCGGCTGGTCGGCAACTGGGGCTGGGCCATCATCCTGCTGACGGTGCTGATCAAGGCTGTGTTCTTCCCGCTTTCCGCCGCCAGCTACAAGTCGATGGCCAAGATGAAGGTTGTCACGCCCAAGCTCATGAAGATCAAGGAACAGTTCGCCGGCGACCGCAACCGCATGAACCAGGAGATGATGGAGCTGTACAAGCGGGAGAAGATCAACCCGCTGGGCGGTTGCCTGCCCATCCTGGTGCAGATCCCGGTGTTCATCGCCCTCTACTGGGTACTGCTCGGCAGCGTCGAGATGCGCCATGCTCCCTGGCTATTGTGGATTCAGGATCTGTCTGCCAAGGATCCCTTCTACGTGCTGCCGATCATCATGGGCGTCACCATGCTGGTCCAAACCAAGCTCAACCCGACGCCGCCGGATCCGATCCAGGCCAAGGTGATGATGGCCATGCCCGTCGTGTTTACCGCCATGTTCCTGTTCTTCCCGTCCGGTCTGGTCCTCTACTGGGTGGTTAACAACGTTCTGTCGATTGCCCAGCAGTGGCAAATCACGCGCATGATCGAGGGTGGGAAACGCAAGGCCGCCAACTGATGTGATTGCCGCCATTGCCACCGCGCCGGGGCGCGGCGGCATCGGCGTGGTCCGCTTGTCCGGTCCGGATCTGAGGCCGTTCGCCCTGCAGCTGACCGGCAAGATCCCGGTGCCGCGCCTTGCCACCCTGATCCGCTTCCTCGACGAGATCGGCACCGAGATCGACGAGGGCATCGCCCTCTACTTCCCTGCCCCCCATTCCTATACCGGCGAGGACATTCTCGAGTTGCAGGGCCACGGCGGTCCGGTGGTTATGCGGTTGCTCCTGCAGCGCTGCATCGAGTTGGGCGCCCGGCCGGCCGAGCCGGGAGAATTCACCCGGCGCGCCTTCCTCAACGACAAGCTGGATCTGGCCCAGGCAGAAGCGGTGGCCGACCTGATCGAGGCTTCGACCGCGGCGGCGGCGCGTTCCGCCGTGCGCTCGCTGGCCGGGGAGTTCTCTGCGGCGGTCCATCACCTGGTCGACCGGCTGATCGAATTGCGCATACCGGTCGAGGCGGCGCTGGATTTTCCCGAGGAAGAAATCGATTTTCTGCGCCAGACTGATGCTTCGGGCCTGCTTCAGCGCCTTCTCGCCGAGGTAGGGGAAGTGCGCCAGCGGGCACGGCAGGGCAGTCTCCTGCGCACCGGCCTGCATGTCGTCTTGGCGGGCCAGCCCAATGTCGGCAAGTCGAGCCTGCTCAACCGCCTGGCCGGCGAGGAGCGGGCCATCGTTACGGCGGTCGCCGGCACCACCCGGGACGCAGTGCGCGAAACCATCCAGGTTCATGGCATTCCGCTGCACATTATCGACACGGCCGGTTTGCGCGAAACTGAGGACGAAGTGGAGCGGATCGGCATTTCACGTACTTGGCGCGAAATCGAGCGGGCCGACGTAATTGTGCTGCTGCTCGATGCGCGCAGCGGCGCCACCGCCGCGGACGCAGCCATTGTCGCCAAGCTGCCGGCCGGGGTGGAGCGCATCGAAGTCTGCAACAAGACCGATCTGGCCGGCCATCCGGCGCAGCGCACCGAGCACGACGGCCGCGTCACCCTCTGGCTCTCGGCCAAGACCGGGCAGGGCATGGAACTGCTCGAACAGGATTTGCTGCGGGTCGCCGGCTGGCAGGCCGGGGCGGAGGACTCGTTTATGGCGAGGGAGCGGCATCTGCAGGCGCTGGCGAGAGCATCAGGCCATCTCGAGACGGCGCTGGAACAACAGGCCCGGCTTGAACTCCTGGCTGAGGAATTGCGCCTGGCCCAGGAGGCGCTGACCGGGATTACGGGCGAATTCACTTCTGACGATCTGCTGGGGGAGATCTTCTCCCGATTCTGCATCGGAAAATAGCGATAGGCGGATGTTTCACGTGGAACCGATCGGATTCGCTTTTCTTTGCATCGCCGCCTTCCTGGCCGGCCTGATCGATGCCGTCGTGGGTGGCGGCGGCCTGATCCAGATCCCGGCATTGTTCAGCGTCCTGCCGCAAGCTACGCCGGCAACCGTGTTCGGCACCAACAAGCTGGCCAGCATATTCGGCACCTCCAGTGCCGCGTTGCGCTACGCCCGGCGCATCGACGTGCCCTGGCGGGTGGCCCTGCCGACGGCGTTGTCGGCTTTCTTTTTGTCTTATCTCGGCGCCATGGCCGTGTCCCTGATGCCCAAGGAATGGCTGCGGCCGCTGGTGCTGGCGATGCTGGTCGTGGTGACAGCCTACACCTACGCGCGCAAGAACCTCGGCGTGGTGGACCAGCAGCGCGTGCATGGCCGCCGCGATATGGCTTTGGCCGTCCTGTTCGGTGGCCTCATCGGCTTCTACGACGGCTTCTTCGGGCCGGGCACCGGCAGTTTCCTGATTTTCTTCTTCGTCCGCTTTTTTGGCCTGGATTTCCTGCGTGCCTCTGTCTCGGCCAAGATCGTTAATGCAGCCACAAACCTGGCAGCGCTGCTCTATTTCGGAGCGAATGGCCATATCCTCTGGTGGCATGGGTTGGCCATGGCGGTTTTCAACGTCGGCGGCTCCTTGGTGGGATCTCACCTTGCCCTGCGCCACGGCGCTGCTTTCGTACGCCGCGTCTTCCTCGCCGTTGCGTCCGTGCTTATCGTCAAGTTCGCCTGGGACACTTTCCGCTGATCCGCGCCTGACGCGTGCAATGTCTCTGCGCGAAATACTGATTCAGTAATAGACATTCTTTCCGAAAGTCTTGTATCATGGCTTCGGCGTACCGGTTGCGCACCAATTGATTGAACAGTAAAACAAAAACAATCAACTCGATTGGCGCAGAAGCCCATAGCTTGTATCATCGTTGCCAAGGCGTCGTGAAAGAAGGCGCCGCGACATTGCCAAGAGGAGGATCCAATGAAGCTGAAGTCCCTGTTTGCCGCATTGCTTTCGACAGCTGCGGTTTCGCTTGCCTACGCCGACATCAACGTCGGCGTTCTCGTTTCCGCCACCGGCCCGGCCGCGTCGCTGGGCATTCCCGAGAAAAACACCTTCGCCCTGATGCCGACCAGCATAGGCGGGCAAAAGGTCAATTACATCGTGCTGGATGACGCCTCCGACACCACGACAGCCGTCAAGAACACGCGCAAGCTGCTGAGCGAGGACAAGGTCGACGTCATCATCGGCTCGACCATCACGCCCAACTCACTCGCCATGGTGGACGTTGCAGCCGAAGCCGAAACGCCGATGATTTCCATGGCCGCCTCGGCCCGCATCGTCGAGCCGATGGACGCCAAGCGCCGCTGGGTGTTCAAGACGCCGCAGAACGACGTGCAGATGTCGACGGCGATTACCGAGCACATGACCAACAACAACATCAAGACAGTGGCTTTCATCGGCTTCTCCGATGCCTATGGCGAGGGCTGGTGGCAGGAATTCAGCAAGATCGCCGAGGCGCGCAAGCTCAAGGTCGTCGCCAGCGAGCGCTACAACCGCGCCGACACCTCGGTGACCGGCCAAGTGCTCAAGATCATGTCGACCAACCCGGATGCCGTGCTGATCGCCGGCTCCGGCACGCCGGCCGCCATGCCGCAGAAGACCCTGAAAGAGAAGGGCTACAAGGGCAAGATCTACCAGACGCACGGCGTCGCCAACAACGATTTCCTGCGCGTCGGCGGCAAGGACGTGGAGGGCACCTTCCTGCCCGCCGGCCCGGTGCTGGTCGCGGCGCAGTTGCCGGACTCCAACCCGGTCAAAAAGTCCGCCCTCGACTACATCAAGAAGTACGAGGCGGCCCATGGCCCCGGCAGCGTTTCGACCTTTGGCGCCCATGCCTGGGATGCCGGCCTGCTGCTGGCCAATGCGATCCCGACGGCGCTAAAGAAAGCCAAGCCGGGCAGCAAGGAATTCCGCGCCGCCCTGCGCGATGCGCTGGAAGGCACGAAGGATCTGTATGCGGCCCACGGCGTTTACAGCATGACGCCGACCGACCATCTCGGCCTCGACCAGCGCTCCCGCGTAATGGTCAGGATCGAGAACGGCAAGTGGGTGGCGCAGAAGTAAGACGGCAGGAGCAGTGATCGCCCCGCAGGGGGTGGTGTTTTCCGGCGGCGTCAGGCCGCTTGGTAGGAAACGGGAGAGGGCGAGGAGCGCATCCGGTGACGTACAATCACCGGGCGCGCCGCGCCCTTTATTTTTGCGCCCCTGAACCGACAAAAACAATGGACTTGCAGATTGCATTGCTGCTGGGCCAGGACGGCATCGTCAATGGTGCCATTTATGCCCTGCTGGCCCTTGCCCTGGTCTTGGTCTTCGCTGTTACCCGGGTCATTTTCATACCGCAGGGAGAATTCGTCGCCTATGGCGCCCTGACTCTTGCGGCTTTTCAGGCGGGCAAGGTTCCCGGAACGATCTGGCTGTTGCTCGGTGCCGGCGTGCTGGTGGCGCTGATCGATGCGACGATCGCCGTGCGCGGCGGCGGCCTGCGCCGCCTGCCCCGCATCGCCTTGGTCAACCTGGTGCTGCCAGGGATCATTGCCGGGCTTGTGTTCTGGCTCGAGCCGGGCAAGCTGCCGATGCTGGCGCAGATCATTTTGGCCCTGGCCGTGGTGGTGCCGCTGGGGCCGATGATCTACCGCCTGGCGTTTCAGCCGCTGGCGGAGGCGACAGTGCTGGTGCTGCTCATCGTCTCGGTCGCCGTGCATCTTGCCCTGGTCGGCTTGGGCCTGTTGTTCTTTGGCGCCGAGGGCTCGCGGACGACAGCCTTCAGCGAAGCTTCCTTCCAGCTGGGAACGCTCACGGTCAACGGCCAGACGCTGTGGGTGCTGGGTGCGAGCGCCGTGCTAATCGTGGCACTGGCGCTATTTTTCGGGCGCACCCTTTACGGCAAGGCCTTGCGCGCCACCGCCATCAATCGCGTCGGCGCCCGCCTGATGGGCATCTCGACGACCATGGCGGGCAAGCTGTCCTTCACCCTGGCGGCGCTGATCGGGGCCTTTTCCGGCATCCTCATCGCGCCGATCACGACGATCTACTACGACACCGGTTTCCTGATCGGCCTCAAGGGATTCGTCGGCGCCATCATCGCCGGCCTGGTCAGCTACCCGCTGGCCGCCGCCGGCGCAATCCTGGTCGGCCTGCTGGAGTCCTTCTCTTCCTTCTGGGCCAGCGCCTACAAGGAAGTGATCGTGTTTACCCTGATCATCCCCGTCCTCGTCTGGCGCTCGCTTACCGCGCACCATGTGGAGGAGGAAGAATGAAGGCCCGGCTGCCGCTGCTTGTTTTTCTTGCCGCGCTGACTTTCGGCCCGGCGATCCTGCCCGAGTTCTACGTGACGCTGCTCAACTACATCGGGCTCTACGCCATCGTGGCGCTGGGGCTGGTGCTGCTGACCGGCGTGGGCGGTCTGACCTCTTTCGGCCAAGCGGCCTTTGTCGGCCTGGGCGCCTATGCTACGTCTTTTCTGACCACCGCCCATGCCGTGTCGCCCTGGCTGGGTCTGCTGGCCGGCCTCGGCGTCACGGCTGTTGTGTCGCTGTTCCTCGGTTTCATCACCCTGCGCCTGTCCGGCCATTATCTGCCGCTGGGCACCATCGCCTGGGGCATCAGCCTCTACTTTCTGTTCGGCAACGTCGAGTTTCTCGGCGGGCATACCGGCATCACCGGGGTGCCGATTCTGGAAGTGTTCGGCTGGAAGCTGGATACCGGGCGCGAGTTCTACTATCTGATCTGGCTGGTGCTGCTGGGTGCCGTGGCGGCCACGCAGAATCTGCTCGACTCCCGCGAGGGACGGGCGATCCGGGCGCTGAAGGGCGGCAGCCTGATGGCCGAGAGCATGGGTGTCGATACCGCCCGCACGAAGATCGTCATCTTCCTCATTGCCGCGCTCTACGCCAGCATTTCCGGCTGGCTCTACGCCCATCTGCAGCGTTTCGTGAACCCCACGCCGTTCGGCCTGCAAATCGGCATCGAATACCTGTTCATGGCGGTGGTGGGCGGCGCGGCGCATGTCTGGGGCGCGCTGGTCGGCGCCGGCCTGATCACCATCCTCAAGCAGTGGCTGCAGGACTGGCTGCCGAAGATTTTCGGCCAGAGTGGCAACTTCGAGGTGATCTTCTTCGGCCTCATGCTGGTGATCGTGCTGCAGCGCGCACGCGAGGGCATCTGGCCGTGGGTCGTGCGCCTGATGCCGGCGCAGGCGCGGGACCAGGCAGTGGCGGCGGCCGAGCCGCTGCCGCGGCGGGACATGGCGCAGCCGGGCAGCCTGCTGCTCGAAGTGAAGGACGCCTGCAAGGAGTTCGGCGGCCTGGTTGCCAACAACAACATGAACCTCACCGTGCAGGCCGGCGAGGTCATGGCCCTGATCGGCCCCAACGGTGCCGGCAAGAGCACCATGTTCAACTGCATTTCGGGCGTGGATCCGGTGACCTCCGGCGAGGTGCGCTTCCTCGGCGAGCGCATCGACGGCCTGGCCTCGCGCGAGATCGCCCGGCGCGGCATGAGCCGCACCTTCCAGCATGTGCGCCTGCTGCCGACCATGAACGTGCTGGAGAACGTCGCCATCGGCGCCCACCTGCGCGGCGACAAGGGAGTCATGTCCGCCGCCCTGCGCCTGGAGCGCGCCGAGGAGGCGCGGCTGCTGGCGGAATCCGCGCGCCAGCTGGAGCGGGTGGGCCTGGCCGGGCACATGTTCGACGAGGCGGGCAGCCTGCCCCTCGGGCAGCAGCGCATCCTGGAGATCGCACGGGCGCTGTGTTCCGACCCTTGCCTGCTGCTGCTGGACGAACCGGCCGCGGGCTTGCGCTACATGGAGAAGCAGGCGCTGGCGGAACTGCTGCGCAAGCTGCGCGCCGAGGGCATGGGCATCCTGCTGGTGGAGCACGACATGGACTTCGTCATGGGCCTGGCGGACAGGGTGGTGGTGATGGAATTCGGCGAGAAGATTTCCGAGGGCCTGCCCGAGGAAGTGCAGAACGATCCTGTCGTGCTGGAAGCCTACCTGGGGGGTGTCGAATGAGCAACATATTGGACATCCGCGACCTGTGCGTCTCTTACGGCAAGGTCGAGGCGCTGCACCACATTAACTTGAAGGTGGCGGCCGGCCGGATCGTCACGGTGATCGGCCCCAACGGCGCCGGCAAGACCACCATGCTATCCGCCGTCATGGGCCTGCTGCCCTCGAAGGGTGAAATCGAGTTCATGGGCGAGGTGCAGCGCGCCATCGAGGTCGAGCATCTCGTTGCCATGGGCATGACCCTGGTACCGGAAAAGCGCGAACTGTTCGGCGAGATGAGCGTCGAGGACAACCTCCTGCTCGGCGCCTTCCAGCGCTACCGCAGCGGCGAGCGCGACCAGGCGCAAACCATGGAGGAGGTGTTCCGCACCTTCCCGCGCCTGCGCGAGCGGCGTGTCCAGCTGGCCGGCACCCTTTCCGGCGGCGAGCGGCAGATGCTGGCGGTGGGGCGCGCCCTCATGGCCAGGCCCAGGCTGCTCATGCTGGACGAGCCGAGCCTGGGCCTGGCGCCGCTCATCGTGCGGGAGATATTCCATATCATCGCCGACCTGAAAAAAACCGGCGTCGCCATCCTGCTGGTCGAGCAGAACGCCCGCGCCGCGCTGCAGATCGCCGACTACGGCTACGTGCTGGAGACCGGCAGCATCGCGCTGGAAGGCGACAGCCGGCAACTGGCCGACGATCCGCGCGTCGTGGAAACCTACCTCGGACTGGGGGGAAGGCAAAAAACCGCTTAAAGTCGAATAGTTACTTGCATCAGGGCCGATTGTTTCACGTGAAACAATCGGCCCTGTAATTTTGTGGTTGACTCGCGTATCATTGCGCCTCTTTGGCGTACTCCCGATCCCGATGCTGTTCCCTACACGTTATGATGTTATCATTATCGGCGGCGGCCATGCCGGCACCGAGGCCGCGCTCGCCGCGGCACGGGCGGGTTGCCGCACGCTGCTGCTGACGCACAACATCGAGACGCTGGGGGCGATGTCCTGCAATCCCTCCATCGGCGGCATCGGCAAGGGGCATCTGGTCAAGGAAGTCGACGCGTTGGGCGGCGCCATGGCGGCCGCCACCGACGAAGCCGGCATCCAGTTCCGCATCCTCAATTCCAGCAAGGGCCCGGCGGTACGGGCGACCCGTGCCCAGGCCGACCGCGTGCTGTACAAGGCGGCGATCCGCCGCCGGCTGGAAAACCAGCCCAACCTCACGCTTTTCCAGCAGGCCGTGGACGACCTCACCGTTTCCGGCGACCGCGTCACCGGCGTCGTCACCCAGCTCGGTTTGCGCTTCGAGGCCGAGTCGGTGGTGCTGACGGCCGGCACCTTTCTGGACGGCAAGATCCATGTGGGCCTGAACAACTACGCGGCCGGCCGGGCAGGGGACCCGCCCGCCGTGTCGCTGTCGGCACGCCTGAAGGAACTGAAGCTGCCGCAAGGGCGCCTCAAAACCGGCACGCCCCC
>PNJM01000071.1 GCA_013821865.1 Rhodocyclaceae bacterium | reverse complement strand
AAGGAATGCTTCTGCGGCACGGAAAAGCCGAGCACGCCGTAGTCGAAGGACTTCGGATCGATGTTGCGTTTGGCGAGTTCGTTGCGTGCGACATGCGCGGCGAATTCGATGCTGTGCAGGTTGGCGAAGCTGCCCTGCCAGCGCGCAAAGGGCGTGCTCCAGTAGGCGCCGTAGGGGATTTCAGCCTTGTAGGTCATGTCCGTTCCTAGGGCAGGGCGACGGTGGCCTTGCCGAGTTGAATGTTCTCGCCCTTCTGGTTCTGCGCGGCGATCTCCAGGTCCACCAGCTTCTCGCCGCCTTCCTCGCGCTTGCCGGCCACCTTGCCCGTGCAGGTGATGACGTCGCCGGGGAAGCCCATGGCGACGAAGCGCGCGGAAAAGCCGCGAATCTGCCTTTGCGGCACCCATTGCGTGAGCAGCTGGCCGAGGAAGCCCATGGCCAGCATGCCGTGGGCGATGATGCCGGGCAGGCCGCCGGCTTTCGCCGCTTCCTCGTCGACGTGGATCGGGTTGTGGTCGGCGCCGGCGCCGGCGTAGAGCGCAAGCTGCAAATGGCTGACGGCGGGTTTCACGAGAGGGGGGATCGCGTCGCCGATATTGATGTCGCTGAAACGGACCATGCCTGTCTCCTCAGTTCCGCACCACGACCGTGGTGCGCAGGTCGCAGACGTGCTCGCCGCGCTGGTTGTCGAGGCGTATTTCGGTGACGAGGAATTCCAGCGCGCCGTTCTTCTTGTCGTACACGTCGATCACCTTCTGGCGGCCCGTGACGGTATCGCCGGCGCACAGGTCGGCATGCCAGGCGAAGCCCTGTTCGGCATGCATGGCGCGGCGCTTGTCGATGCCCAGTTCGTCGAGGATCATGAAGGACTGGTTGGCCTCCATGATGATGGCGAAGGGGAAGCTCGGCGGCGCCGGCAGCGAGCGATAGCCCGCGGCTTTCGCGGCCGCTTCGTCCGAATAGATCGGGCTGCTCTCGCCGAGGGCCTCCGCGAAGCTGCGCACCCAGCGTTTTTCCACCTCGACGGTGAAGGGCGGGTACTCCTTGCCGACGATGCTTTTGTCGATCATGTGTTTCCGGCTTCCTTGTCAATCGTTGTTGTTGGCGAGGCCGACCGCGGCGATGAAGGCGCGCTTGGCTTCCATCAGGTGGTCGTGCATGGCGGCCGCTGCCGCATCCCCGTCTCCCGCCGCCAGCGCGGCGGTGATGCGCTTGAGTCCCTTCAGAACGATGGCGCGGACCTTGGCGTTGCCCAGGGTCAGGGTGCGGATGTGCTGCATGTGGTCGGCGTACTGCTCGACGACCTTGACCAGGCGGCGATTGGGCACCAGCGCCAGCCAGGCGGCACGGAAGCGGACGTTGGTCTCGCGGAACGCGTCGGCGTCGCCAGATTTATTGGCGGCGGCAGCCGCGGCGAGGGCGTCCTCGATGGGGGAGCGCACGCCAGGATCGGTGGTGAACTCGGCGACGCGGCGGATCGCGGCCGGCTCGATGAGGAAGCGGACCTCGTAGATGTCATCCACGTCGTCGAGGGTCAGCGCCGGCACGACGAAGCTGCGCCCGTCGGAGGCGAGGAGACCCTCGCTGGCCAGGCGGGCCAGCGCTTCGCGCACCGGGGTGCGGGAAACGCCGAGCTTCCCGGCGAGCTGCACTTCCTGCAGCGGCTGCCCGGCCACGATCAGGCCTTTGCGCAGATGGGAGCGCAGCGTGTGATAAACCTGTTCGCCCAAGGCGAGAGGACGTTCGACGGGTTTCAGCGATGAGACCAAGGAAACACCTCCGTTGCAGAGGGCGATTGGGCCGGCGGCCGGGTGTTGAATACTGTATACATCCGATCTGCCGGTGTAAAGGCGCAACATAGTGCAACGTCCTCGGTGAATCAGCTCAGATTCTCACGCCCAGGCGGTAGCCTTCATGGATTGCGGCATCGAGCCCGCGCGCGATCACCGCATCTCCCGCCCCGTGCAGTTCGTCGACCATCCATTGAAACTCGTGGAAGAGATCGTGATTGGGCTTGCGCGGGCCGGAGACGACCACCATGTCGGCCGGCAGGAAGGCTTCCTCCCCCTTGGCGCTCCTGATCGTCGCGCCTTCCGCGCTCACCTTCACGAGCTGCGAGGAGGTGTGGCACTTGATTTCCAGCTCCTCGATCCAGGCCGTGTGGCGCCACTTGAAGGAGGGCATGACGTCGCCGGCGATGCGCTTCTCCTCCTCGACGATGACCACGTCGTGCCCCTGTTTCTTGAGCGACTCGGCCAGGGTCAGGCCGATCTTGCCGCCGCCGATCATGACGACGCGCTGGCCCGCCTTGACCTTGCCGCCGGCGACATCGAGCGCATCCACCAGCTTGTCGTGCCCTTCGATGTGGCGATAGGCCGCCATGTCGGTGCGCGATCCGGCGGCGACGATGCAGACGTCGTACTGGTGCAGGATGCTGCGCATGAACCTGGCGTTGGCCTCGGTATTGAACCTGATCCCGATGCTGAGCTTCTTCGCCATGACTTCGTAGTGCCTGATGACGGAGAGCAGGTCGTCGGGGCGCGCGAGGTCGTTGCCGGCGTAGCCGGCCAGGCTGCCGCCGATGCGGTCGCCCTTCTCGAACACCGTCACGTCGTGGCCGCGCTTCTTCGCCGTGATGGCGGCTTCCATGCCGGCCGGGCCGGCGCCGATGATCATGATCTTCTTTTTCACCGCAGCCTCGGTGACGTGGTACTCCGGCTCGACTTCGTGGCCGAGGGCCGGGTTCATGGCGCAGGTATAAGGCAGGTCGCGGAACAGCCGCGACAGGCAGTTGAGCGAACCGATGCAGCGGCGCACCTCGTCGAGCCGGTCCTCGGCGGCCTTGTGAATGAGTTCCGGGTCGGCCAGCAGCGGCCGGCAGACTTCCCAGAAATCGAACACGCCGTCCCCGATGCACTGGTCGGCCATGACCGGGTCGGGCAGGCGGTTGCCGAAGGTGATGAGGGTGTCGGGGAACAGCTTCTTTGCTTTGGCCGAGAGATAGTTCCAGTGGCCGGGCGGCACGTCGCGGCCGATGGAGGATTCGGGCGCTTCCTGCCAGCCGACGGTGACGGAGATCATGTCCACGCCGCAATCCACGGCCTGCCGCATGAGCTCGAAGCATTCGTCCTCGCTGTTGCCGCCCCAGCGGTCCATCAGTTCGGCGCCGTTGAGGCGGATGACCAGGGGATGCTCGGGCGTGGCCTGCTTGATGCCGTCGATCAGCTCGCGCATGAAGCGGCCGCGGTTTTCGATCGAGCCGCCGTATTCGTCGGTGCGCTGGTTGGTGAAGCGCGAGTTGAAGTTGGCGAGGAGGTAGCCCATGAAGCTGGTGACCTCGGTGCCGTCGAAGCCGGCGCGGACGGCACGCTTCGCCGCCTCGGCATGCTGCCGGACGATGGCCTTGATCTGCTCTCTGGTGACTTCGCGCGGCGGGCGGAAGTGGGGCAGGGTCTGCGGCACGACGGAAGGCTGGATGCAGTAGCCGAGGTCGATGCCGCCGTAGCGGCCGGCGTGCAGGATCTGCTGGATGGCCACGGCGCCGCCGTCGTGGATGTACTGGGCGATGGTCTCGAACTGGGGCAGGAACTTGTCGTCGAAGATCGCCACCTGGCGGAAGTAGGACTTGCCCTCGCCCAGCGGGTCGGGATAGGCGCCCTGGTTGGTGATGATGCCGCAGCCGGTGGCGGCGATGACGCGCATGCGCGCCAGTTCGCGCGGCGTGATGTAGCCATCGCGGGTGTTGTAGTTGGAAACGCAGCAGGCGCCGTACTTGACCAGGTTCCTGGTCTTGAACTTGCCGATCCGTCCTGGCTGGAAAAGGTGCTTGAGCTTGAGTTCGCCGGGCAGGGCCACTTCTGTCCTCCTTGTTTTCGGGCGCCCGATTTCGGAGGCGCGGGACTGTCATGAATACTGTATACATTGCGGCCGGGCGAGTCAATGCGCGGGCGCAATTCCCTCATTCCCCGACCCCTCTCCCCGAGGAGAGAGGGGAGGAGAAACGTCAGCCTTTCGGCTTGGCCATCACCTGCTCGGCCCACTTCTCGTCGAAGAGGGCGCCTTCGGCGACGAGCTGGCGGAACTTGATGAAGTCGATCACATCCTTGCCGGTCGGCTTCTTGGCGTCGAAGGCGTTGAAGCCGAGCCAGGCTTCGTGGTTCATGTTGGCCGCCAGCCAGTGGCGGTTGGCGAGCTTCATCTGGTCCCAGAAGAACTTCTTCTTGCCGCGGATGCCGTCGATGGAGTTGATCAGGCAGTTCGGAAACAGGTTGGCGAACTTCCACACCAGCCTGTTGACCTCGGCATCGAGCAGTTCGAAGTCGGTGGTGCAGGAAGCCATCAGCTCCTTCGCCTTGGCGGCGTCTTCCTTCGAAACCGATTCACCGTAGACGATCTCGCCTTCATCGACATAAGTGTCGGTGCGCACCAGCGGGTTGCGCACCCACTTGCCGTCCTTCTTCAGCACCGGCACGGCCTTGGTGATGAGCCCCTTGGCCTTCATCTTGTAGGCGCTCCAGGTCTCGCAGGAGATGCAGTTGTACATGGCATCCTCCATCGACAGGAACCAGGGCAGGAAGTCGGTCGAGCCGCCCACCGGCGCCGAGCCGTGCTTCGGACCGGCCTGCCCGTAGATGGCGAGGTCGGAGGAAACGGTGATGTCGGTGGCCATGCCGATCTCCTGGCCGCCGGCGACGCGCATGCCGTTCACGCGGCAGATGACCGGCTTCTTGCAGTTGAGGATGCCGTCGACCATGGCGTTGAAGAGATCCATGTACTCGCCGTACTCGTTCGGCCGGCGCGAGTAGTAGGCGGCATACTCGGCGGTGTTGCCGCCGGTGCAGAAGGCCTTGTCGCCGACGGCGGTGAACACTGCGGCGACGATCTTGCGGTCGCTCGAGGCGCGCTGGAAGCCGGCGATGACGCCCTTCACCATTTCGGTGGTGTAGGAGTTGTACTGGGCCGGGTTGTTCAGCCAGATCCAGGCCGAGTAGAGGCCGTCGACCCTGGCGCCCTTGTCGTCCTGCACCGGGCGCTCTTCATAAATGACAGTCGGCGCGTCCTTGCCGAAGTGCGAATTGTCGAAGAGCTGGTGATCCTTCAGTTCATTGTCCCTGCGCAGCCAATCCAGTGCCATGTTGTTCTCCTGATGTGAGTTCGGGTTCGTTCAGAAATCGGGGGTGAGCACGACGCGCTTTTTCAGCTTGCCGTGGTGGGCTTCGTCGAATACCTGCGCGATCTGGCTCATGGGTCGCGTTTCGACGAAGGGTTCGAGGATGATCTTGCCGTCCACGCACATGTCGAGCACCTGCGGGTAGGCCGAGGGCGGGCAGCCCCAGGTGCCGATCAGCTCGGCGTCGAAGGCCATCAGCTTGGACAGCATGTAGGAAGTTTCTTCGGTGCCGTAGCCGACGATGACCAGGGTGCCGACGAAGGAGAGCAGGGACAGTGCGAGTTCCTGGCCGGGCTTCGTTCCCGTCACCTCGAAAATTTTCCAGCCGTAGTTCGAGGGCACGCCCTTGTCCTTGCAGATCGCCTTGAAGAGATCCTTCACTTCCTTGGCGCTCCTGCCCTTGGGGTTGATTACCGCGTCGGCGCCGTAGCCCTTCATGAATTCGAGCTTCTCGTCGTTGATGTCGATGCCGATCACCACCCTGGCGCCGAAGCCCTTGGCGGTCTGCGTCATGAAGCTGCCGACGCCGCCGGCCGCGCCGATGACGATGACGAGGTCGCCTTCCTTGAGGTTGGCGCGCTTGGCGGCCTGGAAGGGCGTGGTCACGGCGTCGGCCACCACGGCCAGATGTTCGAGCGGAACGCCCTGGCGGTGATGCACCACGCACAGGTCTTTCGCCGGCACCGGGATATGGCTGGAGAAGCCGCCGTAGATGCCCATCGAGTTGCCGGGCATCTTCTGATTGAGGCAGCGGTTGCCGCGGCCCGACTTGCAGATCTCGCAGTTGTTGCAGGGGAGCACCGCCGGCACGATGACTTCCTTGCCGAGCATGAGGGGCTCGTCGCCGGCGACGACGACGCCGGAAATCTCGTGGCCCAGGGTCAGCGGCGGCTTGCACACCGTCGGGACGCCCATGTAGAAATACGAGAGGTCGGTGTGGCAGACGCCGCAGCCGCGGATTTCCACCAGCGCCTCGCCGGGCTTGAGCTCGGGCGTCGGGATGTCCGTGCGCACGAGTTTGCCCGGTTCGGTCATTTGCCAGGTGTGGATGGTTTTCGGGATCATTGCTCCTCCTGCGTTATTTGTTCTTCCACACCGGCTTGCGCTTCTCCATGAAGGAGTTCAGCCCTTCGACGGCGTCAGCGGTGGACATCAGGTCCTTCAGGTAGATCTGCTCGACGGTGAACAGGGCCTCGAAGAAGGGCTTGCCGGCCGCCTCGCGCACCGCCTTCTTGGTGTACATCAGCGCCACGCGCGACAGGCCGAGGAACTGGTCGAGGAAGGCGCGCGTGTCCCGCGCGAAGCTGGCGCGCGGGAAGACGCGGTTGAGCATGCCGAGGCCCAGCGCTTCGCTGGCGCTGATCAGGCCGCCGCCGAGCAGCAGTTCCATCACCCTGGGCAGTGGCATGATGCGCGGCATGAGAATGGCCGCGATGGGCGGGAAGACGCCCAGCTTGATCTCCGGCTGGCCGATCTTGGTGTCCTCCGTGGCCACCGCCATGTCGCAGGCGAGGGCCAGCTCGCAGCCGCCGCCCATGGCCGAGCCGTTGAGCGCCGCCACGGTCGGCAGCGGGTACACCATCAGCCGCTTGAGAATGCCGTGGAAGACGTCGATCATCTGCACGACCTTGTCCGGCGTGTGGTCCATGACGTCGACGCCGGCGGAGAACACTTTCTCGCCGGCGGCGGTGATCATCAACAGCTTGGCGGACTCTTCCTTTGCGGCCCGGTCGAGCGCGAGGCTCAGCTCTTCCATGGTGGCGATGTCGAGCACGTTGTGCGGCGGGCGATTGATGGTGATGATCGCCAGCCTATCGGCGACCGCGTAGTCAAGAAACCTGAAGTCCGGCATGAATGCTTTCCTCGTTTCGTTTGTCGTTCAGAACAGGTCATCCATTTCATCGGCGCCGACGCCCGGAGGCATCCCGCCGTACTGCTGCATGTAGGCCTGCACCAGCTGGTTCTCGCGCTGGCTGAAGAAGGGGGCATCCTCGACCACGAAAAACCTGGCGATGTCCGCCTTGTCGAGCACGGCCTCGAGCCCTTCGCGCAGGTTTTCCACGCCCTTGATCACCAGCACTTTCTTGTCCGCATCGAGCAGCTGATAGACGCCTGCTTCAGTGCCGATTCCCGCCACATTCTCCGCGTTCAGTTCGAGCCAGGCTTCGGGCGGCAGCACCATGTCCTCGATCTTCGCCGCCAGGTTGCACTTCAGGCAGCGCAGCGCCTCGGCTTTTGCCGTTGCCGCATCGAAGCCGAGCTCGACCTCGTTCCAGTTGTTGCGCCGGGCCGGATCGATGAAGACGGGATGGAAGCGTTTCACCTTGTTGAAGCCTTCCTCGCGGCCGATGTGGGGATCGGTGTCCCAGTCAGGCAGCAGTTTTTCCTCGATGTCGCCGTTGCCGCCGAGCTGTTTGTCCATCGCCGCCGCGGCGATCCGTCCCTGGGCGACCGATTCGATCAGGGTCGAGGGGCCGAGCACGCAATCGCCGCCGGCATAGACGCCGGGACGGCTGGTCAGCATGCTGTCGGCGCGCACGGTGATGCGGCCCTTGTCGTTGGTTTGCACGCCGAAGCCTTCGTATTTCTTCGGGTGTTGGCCGATAGCGGCGATGACCAGATCGACGTCCTCGGTGAATTCGCTGCCGGCGACTTCCACCGGACGGCGGCGGCCGGAGGCGTCGGGCTCGCCCAGTTCCATCCTGGCGTAGGTGACCTTCAGGCGCGAGCTGCCGGACTCGTTCAGCTCGATCTTCTTCGGCGCGAGCAGGAAGCGCAGGTTGACGCCTTCCTCCTCGCAGCCCTGGATCTCATCGTCGCGCGCCGGCATTTCCTCGCGGGTGCGGCGATACACCATGTCGACCGCCTCGGCGCCGAGGCGGCGCGAGGAGCGGGCGTTGTCCGTGGCGACGTTGCCGCCGCCGATGACGGCGACGCGCTTGCCGATGACGATGTCCGTCTCCGGCGTGCCGATCAGGCCCAGCGTGGCGGCGCGCAGGAAGGTGGGGCTGTCCACCACGTTGGGAAGGGTGTCGCCGGGCAGGCCGAGCTTGTCGCCGCCCTGGGCGCCGATGCCGATGAAGACGGCTTCAAAGCCCTGCAAGAACAGTTCGTCGACTTTCTCGACGCGTCTGTTGTAGCGAATCTCCACGCCCAGCTTGGTCACCTCGGCGACTTCGCTGTCGATGACATCGAGCGGCACGCGGTAGGAGGGAATGCCGTAGCGCGCCATGCCGCCGGCGGCGGGCAGGGCGTCGAAGACGGTGACGGCGTGGCCCTTCTTGGCCAGGTAGTAGGCCGCCGTCAAACCGGCCGGGCCGGCGCCGATGACGGCCGCCTTTTTCCCGCTCGGCGGCAGCTGCTTCGAGTACTGGCGCCACAGGCCGGTGTCGTTGTCGGCGGCGATGCGCTTCAGGCTGCGGATGGAAATCGGCTCGTCGAGGTATTTGCGCCGGCAGGCCGATTCGCAGGGCGAGAAACAGGCGCGGCCGAGGATGCCGGGGAAGGGCAGCTTCTCCCGCACCACGGCAACAGCCTCGGAATACTTGCCCAGGCCGACGAGCTGCACGTAGCGCGGCACATCGATGCCGGCCGGACAGGTGTGCTTGCACGGCACCTGCGATTCTTTCTTGTGCGCAACATCGAGCGTGCGGTCCATCAGCGCGCCGGTCGGGCACACCGTGACGCAGGCCGAGCAGAATTTGCAGCCCGATTCGACCAGCGTCGGCGCGATGGTGCCGACCCAGGTGCGGCCGTCGGTGTTCTTCACTTCCAGGCAGTCGACGCCGCGCACCTCGTTGCAGGCCACCAGGCAGCGGCGGCAGTCGATGCACAGGTTGTAGTCGCGGTCGTAGAACGGCTCGTCCTTGACGACCGGCAGCTGGATGGGTTTGTAGGGCGGCGTCGTCGGCGGAATGCCGACGTAGTCGGAGACCTTGCGCAATTCGCAGTTGCTGAAAATCGAGCAGCAGCGCGTTTCCACCGGGTTGCCGAAGGAGCAGGTCGTGCGGCTGCAGCCCTCGCGCTGCGGGCAGGTGAGGCAGACGTGGGGATGCGTGCCGAGGATTTTCGCGATGCGCTCCCGGCGCAGCTTGTCGATGGCGGGCGATCTGGTCGTCACCGTCATGCCTTCCTCCACTGCGATGGAACAGGAAGTCCGCATGCCGCTGGTGCCGGCGATCTCGACCACGCAGAGGTTGCAGCCGCTGTCGCCGGCGCCGCGCTGGCAGGAAGGCGGCAGGTCCGGGTGCGCGCACAGGGCAGGGATGTAGATACCGGCCGCCGCGGCAGCCGAAAGCAGGGAAGCGCCCCCGGGCGCCTCGATCTGTTTGCCGTCGACCGTGAGTGTCACCAGGGGGCCGGCCGCCGGCACGCCGCCTGCGGGTTTCTTCCACCATCTGACTGCTTGAGCGCTTGTCTCCATGGCCACCTTCCTTGCGCCGGTGAATGGCGGAACCGGCGGTTACTTCCCGTAGTCAATAAATGCAAAATAACGCATTTATAACAATAGATAGGTAATAGAATGCATTAACGCAATTCTAGGTGAGGCTGACAGGGCGCATATTTGATCTAGGTCAAGCCGGGATGCAAAAACCTTGTTTTTGGTATGTGTTTGTTAGCCAGGCGTAGCGGCCTGTGTGAGGGATTTTAGCTGGGGAAGAAACTACCGCCACAGGCCGTATGCCGGTGGCTCTCTTGGTGTAGAAATAAAATCAAGCATGCAAAAACTCTTATATATCAGTACCTCTTGAATTGGATCAGACAACCAGAAATTTGCAATTCCGGAAAACAAATGCAGTTTTTCTTGACCTAGGTCAAACCTCGTCTCCAAAAGGGTTTCTAGAATCGATCCTAATGCGCTATCGTGCATTTAATGTAAGTAAAACGCATCATAATGCATCGCTGGAACATAGGGTAGCGAGGAACCAAGGCAGCGAGAACCGTCCCGGTTTCTCCGCCATATCAGGGGATCGATGATGAGTGGATTGTTTGATCAGTTCAAGGAGTGGTACGAAAAGCGCCACGATTATGCGAAGGCCTGGAAGGCGCGCACGGGCGGCCAGGTGGTGGCGACGATGTGCACCTACACGCCGGAGGAGATTCTCCTTGCGGCCAACATGCTGCCGGTGCGGGTGCTGGGCGCGCACGAGCCGCAGAACGTGACCGAGCCGCACATCTTC
>PNJM01000070.1 GCA_013821865.1 Rhodocyclaceae bacterium | reverse complement strand
CGGCGCCGCAGCCGGACCCTTCGGCGTGCCGGCCGCCAATGCCGCCAAGCTGACGGTGGAGGCGCTGAACGCCGGAAAACTGCCGGCGCCCTATAACAAGAAGGGCATCAACGGCGTCGAGATCGAGACCGTGCTCATCGACGAAGCCGGCGGAGCCACCAAGCAGACCGAGGAATTCCGCAATCTCGTGCAGCGCCAGAAGGTCGATGCGGTGATCGGCTACATCTCTTCCGGCGATTGCCTGGCAATTGCGCCGGCGGTGGAAGAACTCAAGGTGCCGACCCTCTTCTTCGACTGTGGCACTTCGAAGGTTTTCGAAACGGTGAAGGAGCCGAAATACCTGTTCCGCACCGGGCTCGACGCCGTGGTCGATAACGTGGCAGCCGCGCGCTACGTTGCGGAAACCCGTCCGAACGTGAAGACGGTGGCGAGCATCCAGCAGAACTATGCCTGGGGCCAGGATTCCTGGAACGATTTCATCCTGGCGCTGAAACAGCTCAGGCCCGATGTCAAGGTCGTCTCCGAACAGTGGCCGAAACTGGGGCAGGGCCAGTACGGCGCCGAAATCTCGGCACTCTCCGTCAGCAATCCCGATGTCATCCATTCCAGCTTCTGGGGCGGCGACATGGAAGCGCTGGTGCTCCAGGGCGGCGCCCGCGGCCTTTTCGAGAATCGGACGGCGGTGCTCACCACGGGTGAAACCGGCGTCGATCGCTTCAAGGGCCAGGCACCGAACGGCACCATCATCGGCGGCCGAGGCCCTTACGGCGCCTTTGCGCCGAAGAACGCGCTCAACGACTGGTTCCGCCCCGCGTTCTCGGCGCAGTTCAAGGAATCCCCGACCTATCCGGCCTACAAGATGGTGCAGGCCATCCTCGGCCTCAAGGCGGCTGCCGAGAAAGCCGGCAAGGCCGGCGCCATGCCGACCGCCGACCAGATCGTCCAGGGCCTGACCGGGCTCAGCTTCGAGGCGCCCAGCGGCACCGTCCATATGTCGCGCGCCAAGGGCCACCAGGCGGTGCAGAGCGTCTCGTTCGGCGAATACCAGTACGACGCCAAGAGCGGCAAGGCCTCGGTGAGCAAGGTCAAGACCTACGCCGGCGAATGCCTGATGCCGCCCGACGGTAGCGCGCCGGCCGACTGGATCAAGGCCGGCTTCCCCGGCGCCAAGTGCTGATCTTTCGCTGACGACTCACGGAGACGGGGACTCCCCGTCTCCCCCGCGAGGATAATCTTATGACAAGCCTATTGGCCATCCTGTTCGACGGCGCGATCTACGCATCCTGGCTGTTCCTGGTCGCCGCCGGCCTGACGATCATCTACGGCGTGATGCGCGTGCTCAACATGGCGCATGGCAGCTTCTATGCCATCGGCGCCTATTCAGCGGCTTCCCTGGTCGGCTGGTACTTCTCCGGCAATGTCGGCAATCCCTACCTGAGCTACCTGCTGCTGATCGGCTGCGCCGTCGTCGCCGGATCGCTGATCGGCGTGATCATCGAGCGCGGGCTGCTGCGCTTTTTGCAGGGCAAGGACGAGATCCTGATGGTGATTGTCACCTATGCGCTGCTGCTTATCCTCGAGGACGTGACCAAGCTCGTCTGGGGCGTCGACCCGTACTTCGCCTACCAGCCCTATCGCCTGCTCGGCCAGACTGCAGTCGGCGTGGGGCTGCGCTTTGCCACCTACGATCTCGCGCTGATCGTGGTGACGGCAGCGATCGGCCTGGCGGCGTGGTTCGCGCTCAACCGCACGAACAGGGGACGGCTCCTGCGCGCCGTCATCCACGACCGCGAGATCGCCGTCGCCATGGGTGTCAATGTCAATGTGTTGTTCACCGTCACTTTTGCCATCGGCGCCGTGCTCGGCGCGCTGGCCGGGGCGCTGACGGCGCCAGCCATCTCGGTCACGCCGGGGATCGGCGTCGAGGTGATCGTCCTGGCGTTCGCGGTGGTCGTGGTCGGCGGGCTCGGCAGCATCGGCGGCGCGGCGATAGGCGCCGTGCTGGTGGGACTGACTCGCTCCGTCGCCGTGCATATGGCGCCGGAGATGGAACTGTTCGTGATTTACGGCGTGATGTTTCTGGTTCTCGCCATCCGCCCGCAAGGCTTGTTCGGGCCCGTACTGGCCAGGAGAATTTGAATGAATATTACCAACCGATTGAAATCGACCGAGGTCACCGTATCGGCCCTGGCGGCACTGCTGGCTGCGGGTGCCTTCCTGATGCCGGCGTGGCTTTCCTTCCTGCTGACGCTGGCGCTGGCCAAGGCGCTGGTGGTCCTGGGCGTGGTGCTGCAAATGCGCGCCGGCCTGGTGTCCTTCGGCCAGGCGCTGTTCTATTGCATCGGCGGCTATGGCGTCGGCCTGGGCGCGCAGTCGCTCGGCATCGCCGACGCCTTTGCCTTGCTGGCGCTGGGCACCGCCGCCGCCGTGCTGCTGGCGCTGATCTGCGGCTTCCTGCTGACGCGCTACCGCGAAATCTTTTTCGCCATGCTGACGCTGGCCCTGTCGATGATCCTCTACGGGGTCCTCGTCAAGTCCTCGGCGCTCGGCTCGACCGACGGTTTCAACGTCGCGCCGCCGAGCTTTCTCGGCTGGGTGCCGGAGGGCGATGCGCGCAAGCAGGCAGTTTATCTGCTCACCGTCGTCATTGCCGCCGCGGCGGTGATCGGCTTCAACCGCTACCTCAAATCCGGGCTGGGGCGCGTCATGGAGGCGATCCGCGAGAACGAGATCCGCGTCGATTACCTCGGCCTGTCGCCGCGCCGGCTGCTGTTCGCCAATTACGTGTTCGCCGCCGCCATCTCCGCGCTCGGCGGCGGCCTGACGGCGATCGCCAGCGGCCACATCGATCCCGACATGGCGTTCTGGGCAACCTCGGGCGAGTTCGTCTTCATCGCCATCCTCGGCGGCACCGGCCATGTGGCGGCACCGTTCATCGGCGCCATCGTCTTCTCGGTGATCCGCACCTTCGCCATCCAGGAGGCACCGCACACCTGGCAGATGGCGCTTGGGCTGGTCCTGATTGCGCTGATCCTCTTCCTGCCCAAGGGCTTGTGGAGCCTGGTCAGCCGCAAACACACGAAGGCCGGCAATACGCCTGCGGCGAAGGAGGCGACGGCATGAGCACGATACTCGAAACCCGCGGCCTGACGCGGACCTTCGGCGCCGTGGTGGCGGCCAAGGACCTCAACGTGCGCATCGATCACGGCGAGATCGTCGGTGTCATCGGCTCCAACGGCGCCGGCAAGACGACCTTCATCAACATGGTCACCGGCTATCTGCCTCCCTCCGGCGGCGACATCCTGTTCGACAGCCGGTCCGTTCTCGGTCTGGCGCCGCGCGAGATCACCCGCCGCGGCATGGCCCGTTCGTTCCAGGTGGCGCAGCTGTTCCCGCAGCTCACGGTGATCGAGAATGCCCTGATCTCCCTGGTTGCCGCCGAAGGGCCGTGGCCGTCCTTCCTGCGCCCGCTCGACACGCCGGAGCGGCGCGCCCACGCCGAGGCGATCCTCGAGGATTTCGGCGTCACTCCCTACCGGGACGCGGTGACGAGCACGGTGCCGCAAGGCGCGCGCAAGCTCGTCGACATTGCCATGGCGCTGGTCAGCAACCCGCGCATGCTGCTGCTCGACGAGCCGACCAGCGGCGTCAGCGTCGAGGAAAAGTGTCCGCTCATGGATACGGTCATGGCGGTGGTGCGCAAGCACGGCGTGACGGTCCTCTTCGTCGAGCACGACATGGAGATCGTCGCCCGCTATGTGACACGCATCATGGCCTTCTACAGCGGGGAGATCATCGCCGACGGTTCGCCCAGGAGCGTCCTCGGCGACGCCAAGGTGCAGGAGCTGGTCATCGGCCACCATTTCGATCTCGACCTCCTCGGAGAGCCAGCATGAGCGACGCCCGCCGAGCCGCCTCAAGGGCGGCGCAGTCAATCACAGAGAGCCGCGCACCCCAAGAGTACTTCTTCAGGGTGGCTTCGCCCACCCTTCAGGGCGCAGCGGCGAACAAACGTCACCCCCTTTCTCGGGAAGGGGGATGGGGGGAAGGCCAATGAATATTGCTCTAGACATCCAGTCGCTCGACGTCGCCATCGACGGCATTCCCATCCTCCGCGATGTCGGCCTTCAGGTGCCGGCCGGCAGCATGGCCGGCCTCATCGGGCGCAACGGCGCCGGCAAGACCACGCTGATGCGCGCCATCATGGGCTTGCTGCCCAGCCGGGCCGGGCGCCTGTCTGCCGTCGGCGAGGATCTGACGAGTCTGCCGCCGCACCGGCTGGCGCGGCTGGGCATCAGCTACATGCCGGAGGACCGGCGCCTGATTCCGTCGCTGACGGTCGAGGAAAACGTGCTGCTGCCCGCCTGGGCCAACAACATTGCCGACGCCGCGAAGCGCCTGCAGTGGATCTACGGCCTGATGCCGGAGGTGCGCGAATTCCGCGAGCGGCGCGCGCTGCAGCTCTCCGGCGGCCAGCAGAAGCTGGTGGCGCTGGCGCGGGCGCTGATGCCCGGGAACAAGCTGCTGCTGCTCGACGAGCCATTTGAGGGCGTGGCGCCGGTGCTGTCGCGGCGGCTCGCCGAGGTGGTGGCCGCGCTGCGCCATGAAGGCCTGACGGTCATTCTCTCGGAATCCGACGACACGCACTCGAAGGATCTCGCCGATCTCGCCTTTCATATCGAACGCGGCGTTGTTGCCGCAGGTTGATCCCGTCCAGTCTGAGAAAGGACTCCCCATGTCTCAATTCATCTTCGAAACCTCGCCCAAAATCGTCTGCGAACAGGGCGGGGCCAGCCGCCTCGGCGAACTCGCCAAGGGGCTCGGCATCCACCGCCTGTTCCTGGTCACCGACGCTGGCCTGGTCAAGGCCGGCCTGGTGGAAGGTGCGCTCGCATCTTTGTCCGCCGCCGGGGTTGCCGCCACGGTCTTCTCGGATGTTCTGGCGGACCCGCCGGAGGCGAGGGTGCTGGCGGCAGTCGAAGCGGCGTGCCAGGACAAGGCCGACGGCGTCGTCGGTTTCGGCGGCGGCAGTTCGCTCGATACGGCGAAGCTCGTGGCGCTGCTTGGCCGCACGCCACAAGCCCTGCCCGACATCTACGGCATCGGCCTGGCGCGCGGGCCGCGCCTGCCGCTGATCCAGGTGCCGACCACCGCCGGCACCGGCTCCGAGGTGACGCCGATCTCGATCATCACCACCCCGAGCCATGAAAAGAAAGGCGTGGTCTCGCCGCTGCTCTACCCTGACGTGGCCCTGCTCGACAGCCTGCTCACGCTCGGTCTTCCGCCGGCGGTGACGGCGATGACCGGCGTCGATGCGATGGTGCATGCCATCGAGTCCTTCACCAGCCGGCACAAGAAGAACCCGCTGTCGGACGCCCTGGCGGTGAAGGCGCTGCAGCTCCTCTATGCGAACCTGCCGGCGGCCGTCGGCGACGGCAAGGACCCGGCCGTGCGCGAAGCCATGCTGCAGGGCTCGCTCTTCGCCGGCATGGCCTTCGCCAACGCGCCCGTCGCCGCGGTGCATGCCCTCGCCTACCCGCTCGGCGGCCATTACCAGCTGCCGCACGGCCTGACCAACTCGCTGGTGCTTGGCCCGGTGCTCGAATTCAACCTGCCGCAGGCGGAAGCGTTGTACGCCGAACTCGGCCGGTCGATCCTGCCCGCCCTGCGGAGTGCCGCCGACGCTGAGGCCGCGCGCGAGTTCGTTTCCGCCATCAGGACGCTGGTGTCTTCCATGCCCTATGCGCAGCGGTTGCGCGAGGTTGCCGTCAAAGAGGAGGATCTGCCGATGCTGTCGCGGGACGTCATGAACATCCAGCGACTGCTGGTCAATAACCCGCGCGAAGTCACTTACGACGATGCGCTGGCGCTCTACCAGGCCGCTTACTGAAGTATCGACCATTCCGAAGGATGGTGCCATGACTCTGCTGTTCGATTTCTTTCACTCAAACCAACCAAAAGGAGGAGATGCAATGGAAGTATGCAAAATCGCAAGCGCGGCCCTGTTCGCCATCGGCCTGTCGTTATCCGCCACCAACGCCCTCGCGCATGATTGGTGCAAATCGCACTATGGCCCCAATGACGAGATCGGTGCGGCGAATCTGCTGACGCCACAGCTGGCACTTAGTGCGGCAAAGCTCGTGAAGACCGGCAAAACGTATCGCCTCGGCGTAGAGACCAACTCCAAGACGCCCGCATTCGGGCCACGCAGTTGGGCGGTTGCCATCAATCAGCCCGGGCAGGTCGGTGGCGGCGGGCTAGGCCCAACCAAGACCAACTACAACGACGACATCTATATCGGCTACGTTGGCACCGGCTCGCAGATCGACGGCCTTGGCCACATCGGAATCGATAACATCTACTACAACTGCAACAAGAACAGCGAATTCGTGCAGGCCAATGGCCTGACCAAGCTCGGTGTCGAGAAGCTGCCGCCCTTCGTCACCCGCGGCGTGGTGCTGGACATGACAGCGTATTACGGCAAGAGCCCGGTTCCGGAAGGCACGGCATTCAACCGCAAGGAAATCGACGAACAGGCACGCCGCCAGGGCGTCGAGATCCGCAAGGGCGATGTCGTGCTATTCCATACCGGCTGGCTGAGCCTGGTCGGCAAGGACGACAAGCGCTATATCGCCGGGGAGCCCGGCCTGGGCAAGGAGGGCGCCGAATATCTCGCCGGCAAGCAAGTCGTGGCGGTCGGCGCCGATACCTGGGGCCTCGAGGCAATTCCGTTCGAGAAGGACGTCGGCATCTTCGAGATCCATCAAATCCTGATTCCGAAGAACGGCATATACATCCTGGAAAACATGGATACCGCCGAACTCGTCAAGGACAAGGGCTGGGAGTTCATGTTCGTGCTCGGCGTTTCGCGCATTACCGGAGGCGTGCAGGGCATCATCAATCCGGTGGCGATCAGGTAAGCCCGTCGGACTATGGTGACCGGCGGCGCGATGAACATTCGGCGCCTGCCGGCCACCCATCGAGGAACCCAATCATGCTGCTCAAAGACACTTCGCTCCTGAGAACACTGGCCTTCATCAATGGTAGCTGGATTGCTGCCGATGACGGCGCCACCCATGCCATCCGCAATCCTTCCACCGGCGCTGAAATCGCCTGCGTGCCCGACCTCGGCACCGCCGAGACGGAACGCGCCATCGCAGCCGCCGACGCTGCCCTCCCGGCCTGGCGGGCGAAAACCGCCAAGGAGCGGGGCGCCCTGCTGCGCCGCTGGCACGACCTGATCATGGCGAATCAGGAAGACCTGGCCGTGCTGATGACGCTGGAGCAGGGCAAGCCGCTGGCCGAGGCGCGCGGCGAGGTGGCCTACGGCGCCTCCTTCATCGAGTGGTTCGCCGAGGAGGGCAAGCGCATCTACGGCGACGTTATTCCCGCGCCGACAGGCGACAAGCGCCTGATCGTCATCAAGCAGCCGGTCGGCGTCACCGCCGCGATCACGCCCTGGAATTTCCCGATCGCCATGATCACGCGCAAGGTCGGCCCGGCGCTGGCCGCCGGCTGCACCTCGGTGGTCAAGCCGGCGGAGGCGACGCCGCTTTCTGCCCTGGCGCTGGCCGAACTGGCGACGCGCGCCGGCATTCCGGCCGGTGTGCTGAACATCGTCACCACGGCGCGGCCGGCGGTGGTCGGCGAGACGCTGACGGCAAGCCCGGTCGTCAGGAAGCTCTCCTTCACCGGCTCGACGCCGGTCGGCAAGCGGCTGATGGCACAATGCGCCGGCACGGTCAAGCGCGTTTCGCTGGAACTCGGCGGCAATGCGCCCTTCATCGTCTTCGACGACGCCGATCTCGACGCCGCGGTGCGCGGCGCCCTCGCTTCGAAATACCGCAACGCCGGCCAGACCTGCGTCTGCGCCAACCGCCTGCTGGTGCAGGACGGTGTCTACGAGGCCTTCGCCGCCAAGCTGGCCGAAGCCGTGGCGGCGCTGAAGGTCGACGACGGCCTCGAAGCCGGCACGCAGATCGGCCCGCTGATCAACGCGGCCGCCGTGGCCAAGGTCGAGGCGCTGGTCGCCGACGCCGTCGCCAAGGGCGCCAGGGTCGTGCTCGGCGGCGGGCGTCACGCGCGCGGCGGCAACTTCTACGCGCCGACCGTGCTGACCGAGGTGACGCCGGAAATGGCGTTGGCGCAGGAAGAAATCTTCGGCCCGGTGGCGCCGCTGTTCCGCTTCAGGACTGACGAGGAAGCCGTACAGATGGCCAACGATACCCGCTATGGCCTTGCCTCGTATTTCTACTCCCGCGATATCGGCCGAATCTGGCGCGTGGCCGAGCAGCTCGAATACGGCATGGTCGGGATCAACGAGGGAATTATTTCAAACGAGGTCGCGCCGTTTGGCGGCGTGAAGGAGTCAGGCATCGGGCGCGAGGGATCGCGCTATGGAATTGATGAGTATCTTCAGATCAAATATCTTTGTCTGGGCGGGATGTAATGGCTGCGATGAGTTGCCGGTAATTGACTTGCCGGCCGAGGCGCCTATTCGCCCTTGAGCTTTTTCACCATGGCCGCGCCGGTGAGCAGTTCCAGTTGCGCTTCCAGCCGGATGACGCGCCCGGTCAGGTCTTCGATCTTCTGCTGCTGGGACTTCATGGCTTCCGCCTGGCGGTTCACCTTGTCTTCCAGCTTGATCATGGAAGTCAGCGCGCCCCAGATCTTGTCCGTGACGCTCATTTGGCGGTTTTCCGCGCCGTTGCCTTCGCCGCCCTGGCTTCCAGGGCGGCGATGCGCTTGTTGCTGGCGGCAATGAAATCGAGGGCGTCGTCGATGGCACTGCCAGCCCGGTCAGCCGCGCGCTTGGCGGCCTCGGCCAGCGCGGCCAGTTCCTTGTCGGTTTCGTCGGACTGATAGGCGAACGCCCCGCGCCGCATTAACTCGGAGACGGGGAGGTCAAGCTTTTTCGCCTTGGCGGCGATGGCTTTCTTGTCTTGGGGGGTGGCCTGGACCACGATTCGTTCGACGGCTGCTGCCATGGCTGCTCCAGATGAAAGAGGATGGACATGGACAGTATATGTACATCGATGAGGGTGTCAAGCCTGTGCCCCGTCGAGGTGCGCAGGCTGTATTTCACCGCTATCCCCGGGCGCGTGCAAGCAACCCGTCGAGCGCATCCATGATGCGGCCCCCTCAGGGGCCAGCGATGTCACGGGCTCGCCCAGCCGCTCGATGGGAACCGACACGATTGCCAAGCTTGGTCATCGTAGTTCCTTTGCTTTGGGAAGGGCGCCATTTTACCGGCAAAAAAAGGCCACCCGCGGGGTGGCCTTTTGCCGAGGCGGTTATGGCTCAGTGGCTGGCAGCCTTCTTGTCGAAGAACTGCTCGTCTTCCGTCGAGCCCTTGAGGGCGGCGGTGGAGGCGTCGCGCTCGATCGTGGTGGTGACGGCGTCGAAGTAGCTGGTGCCGACCTCGCGCTGGTGCTTGACGGCGGTGAAGCCTTTCTCGGCGGCGGCGAACTCGGCCTCCTGCAGCTCGACGAAGGCGCTCATCTG
Source organism: Rhodocyclaceae bacterium (assembly GCA_013821865.1). Taxonomy (GTDB): domain Bacteria; phylum Pseudomonadota; class Gammaproteobacteria; order Burkholderiales; family Rhodocyclaceae; genus Desulfobacillus. Next base: position 876 of record PNJM01000070.1, on the reverse strand, counting down.
GTTGCGGGCGTAGCCGTGGGCCAGGTTGAACATCGAGTAGTTGAGGCTGTGGAAGCCGGCCAGGGTAATGAACTGGAACTTGTAGCCCATGGCGCCGAGCTCCTTCTGGAACTTGGCGATGGTGGCGTCGTCCAGGTTCTTCTTCCAGTTGAAGGAGGGCGAGCAGTTGTAGGCAAGGAGCTTGCCGGGGAACTGCTTGTGGATGCCTTCGGCGAATTTCCTGGCGAAGACGAGGTCCGGCTTGCCGGTCTCGCACCACACCAGGTCGGCCCAGGGGGCGTAGGCGAGGCCGCGCGAGATCGCCTGATCGAGGCCGGGCTTGGTCTTGTAGAAGCCCTCGACGGTGCGCTCGCCGGTGCAGAACGGCTTGTCGTTGGGGTCCACGTCGGAAGTCAGCAGGTCGGCGGCTTCGGCGTCAGTGCGGGCGACGACCAGCGTCGGCACGCCCATGACATCGGCGGCCAGACGCGCGGCGACCAGCTTGGCGACGGCTTCGCGCGAGGGCACGAGCACCTTGCCGCCCATGTGGCCGCACTTCTTGACGGAGGCAAGCTGGTCTTCCCAATGCACGCCGGCGGCGCCGGCTTCGATCATGGCCTTCATCAGTTCGAAGGCGTTCAACACGCCGCCGAAGCCGGCCTCGGCGTCGGCGACGATGGGGGCGAAGTAGTCGAGGTAGCCCTCGTCGCCGGGGCGCTTGCCCTCGGACCACTGGATCTGGTCGCAGCGCTGGAAGGTGTTGTTGATGCGCTTGACCACCAGCGGAACGGAATTGGCGGGGTAGAGCGACTGGTCGGGATACATTTCGCCGGCGATGTTGGCGTCGCCCGCGACCTGCCAGCCGGAGAGGTAGATGGCCTTCAGGCCGGCCTTGAC